>CALFSX010000275.1 GCA_937916515.1 uncultured Planctomycetaceae bacterium
AGCGTGTCTCTCTCTTCCGCCCCGTTCCAGCGGTCTAAATAGGGCCAGAGGGACTCGAACGGTATCCAATAAACACGGGAAAAGCAAAGATTCGTCAACGACTGATGCATATCTGATGCACACCAGCCAATTCGCGGCATTCTGCGAGCGGCTGGAAGCGGCGGGATTTACTTCCGATGAGCTGCGGAAAATCAGGGACGCATTCTCGTTAAGCGGGCTCAACGACTTATTTGCCGAGGCTGCGCAAAAGTAGAGTCAAGGGAAGAATCGGCCGGCGACTAATTGCCCCGCGTTGAAGCCAGTTTCCTGAACTGTTGGGGACAATTACCCCGGCGATCCGTAGGGGCATCGATGGCATTCTCTATGCTCACAGCACAACGATTACACTCTTGCCAAACTCCAAGACAATGCTATAAGTCGTTTACTGTTAAGTGCTTAGCCCATTCGTCGCTCAGCGTTTCGGCCTGTTCAAGAACCAAACGCACCGCGGCATCCTGCAAGTCCGGTGGGTAGCCAAACTTTCTGAGAATGCGTTTCACAATCACGCGGATTCTGGATCGGGCGGTTTCTCGCAGAGTCCAGTCGATGCTGACATTCTTGCGGACCGTCATGACGAGCTCGGTCGCGATGACTTTCAGTTGGTCGTCCTGCATCAGCTCCTGGGCCGAATTGTTTTGAATCAAGGCGTCGTAAAAACAGATTTCGTCTTCGGTCAGTCCCAGATCTTCACCTCGGTCTGCTGCTTCTCGCAGTTTGTGAGCGATGTTGATCAGTTCCTGAATGATCTCCTGATTTGTGATCGCTCTGTTGTGGCGAAACGCTGGTTGAATACCCGGGCCGTGGAACGGATGACGGTGGAGTATCTGCGGGAACAAGACAGCGCCGGAGAAGTAACGTCGTGGTTTTTGCTCATTAACGACCTTTTGAACGGATGTGGCAATCTGTCGCATCATCACTCGAACTGAACAGAAAGGAACACAGAATGACGTTAACGATTCAAGTGGCGGAACATGTGCGAGCGTGCTTCGCGGGAATCTGGATTCAGAGTTATGAACACGAAGACGCACTCGTGGAGATCGCTCGGCTGTGCAGCAATGAAGGTTGGAAGCTGGCGACATGGGATATAGATCAGGGACTTTCCGTCGGGCCTGGTTCGACGTCGTCAACCGGCGACTCGGCAGGCACTGATCCGCTGGCGGCTGTGCGAGCCATTCGTTCGTTCGCTGCGGACGACACGGCGGCGCTGGTCGTGCTGACCAATTTTCATCGGTTTCTGAACTCTGCGGAAATCATGCAGGCTGTGACGCGGCAGGTTACTGCAGGTAAGCACAACCGGACAATTCTTGTCGTGCTTTCGCCCGTGGTGCAGATTCCTGTCGAACTTGAGAAGCTATTCGTGGTACTGGAACATCCACTTCCTACGCGAGAGCAGCTTCAGGAAATCGCACTTGGTATCGCGACGGAAGACAATGAGTTACTTGATGCATCAGAACTGTCCAGCGTCCTTGATTCAGCGGCCGGGTTGACACGGCTGGAAGCAGAAAACGCTTTTAGCCTCAGCATCGTCAGGCATGATCGACTTGAGTCGTCGACAGTCCGGGAACTTAAAGCGGGCATGCTCAAGAAGTCCGGCCTGTTGAGACTTTATCATGGAACTGAGGATTTTGATGCGTTGGGAGGACTCAACAGTTTGAAGGCATTCTGTCGACGTTCGTTGATGCAGCCAGTACGCGACAATCCGCTCAAACAACCGCGAGGAGTGTTGTTGCTGGGCGTTCCGGGAACCGGAAAATCGGCGTTTGCAAAGGCCCTCGGGAAAGAGACAGGGCGACCGACACTCGTATTGGATATTGGGACGCTGATGGGCAGCCTTGTCGGAGAAACGGAATCCAACGTTCGCCGCGCTCTACAGATCGCGGATGTCATGTCACCCTGTATCCTGTTTGTTGATGAGTTGGAAAAAGCAGTCAGCGGCGCCAGCTCAGGGAAGTCTGATTCCGGCGTGTCATCGCGTTTACTGGGCACACTTTTGTCATGGCTCAGTGATCACGAATCTGACGTGTATCTGATTGCCACCTGCAACGACATTTCGCGACTGCCGCCGGAACTCACTCGTGCCGAACGCCTGGACGGCATCATGTTTCTGGACCTTCCTGGCCGTGAGCAGAAGGATCTGATCTGGGCCCAATATCTGCGACTCTTCGATCTCGACGTGGATCAGGACCGACCTGCCGATGAGGACTGGACGGGAGCGGAAGTGCGCAGCTGCTGTCGACTTTCGGCATTGCTGGATATTCCCCTGACTCATGCTGCGCTGAACGTTGTGCCGGTTGCCGTCACGGCCAATGAGACGATCAATAACCTGCGAAGCTGGGCCAGTGGTCGATGTCTGGATGCAGAGCACGGAGGCATCTACCAATTCGCTTCCCCGAAGGGTCGTTCGCGGCGCAAGGTGTCGCGAGGACCTTTGATGAACTGAGTTCTTCCGAAAAGAGAACACTATGACCCTGACGTCAGAAGAACTGACGGTGAATACATCGTCATTATTTTGCACTACCGCGCCGCGAAATGTTTCGCGGCGTTTTCATTTCCACTCAGAAAGGACTGCATGATTAGCACCGAAGAATTACCCCTGACATCCGGTTCACAAAATCCAGCGTCAGCCGCCACGCTAGTTCGAGATTCCATGACTGCCGCGCGCTTGAGTTTCACGTGGCTCGGGGTTCGCAAGTCACTGACTCGGCATCAAAAAGACCAGGCGGCCGATTCGTTCGACGCGGAAGGCAAGTTCCTGTCCGCCGGGAAGAAACTGCTCGACATATCTCACCCGGCGTTTCGACAGGTAACGGCGGTACGAGGTCGAGCGACGCAATACTGGAAAACGGTGTCGCTGCCATACCCGGAACCGGGGATCCGCTTGATCCGCCGCGAGCACATTAAAAGATTCTCAGACGCAGTCGCCGCGTTTCGCACGGAACTTATCGACGCGGTTTTGGCGTTGAATGATCACTACGCCGAACTGCGAGTTTCCGCCCGCGAACGACTCGGTGAATTGTTCTGCAACGCCGACTACCCCACGTCACTCCTCGACTGCTTCGACCTGGAATGCGACTTTCCGTCTGTCGAGCCACCGGACTATCTGCGCCGCCTTAATCCGGCTTTGTACGAACAGGAATGCCAGCGGATGAAGCAGCGTTTCGACGAGGCCGTGCGGCTAACGGAAGCAGCTTTCACGGAAGAACTGGCGAAACTGGTTGATCATCTGGCAGAAAAGATCAGCGGCACTGACGACGGCAAGCCAAAGGTATTTCGCGACTCTGCCGTTGAGAACATGCAGCAGTTTTTCGAACGTTTTCAGTCGTTGAATATTCACTCTAACGAGCAACTGGACGACCTGGTTAATCGAGCAGAACAGTTGATGAGCGGTGTCCAGCCACAGCAGCTTCGCCGCAGTGAAACGACTCGGCAGCACATTGCCACGGGTCTTGCGTCTGTGCAATCGACGCTTGATCAATTGTTGGTTGATCGTCCACGGCGAAACATTCAGCGTCGTCGGTCGCAGTCATGAATGGTGCTCAAACCGAACTGATGATTGGTCGCAACGGCAGCATTCGCTGCATCTACGCCGAAGCGATTTCACTGGCGACTCTTGGATCGCTGAGCATAGCACGAGGTTCGCACGTCGAACCAAATTCCGACGGTCACTGGACTGCCGATCTGAGTCCAGTGGACGGGCCGATACTCGGTCCGTTTAAACATCGCACTGAGGCATTGCGTGCCGAACACGAATGGCTGACCGCTAAATGGCTCGCACACAACAACAGAACTGATTGAGGCCGAACTCAAGTACTCGCAACATTCCGCAAACAACTTTACTCGCGATCGTGCTTCACGATCGCGTTTCTTTATGCGCATAGAAAGTTTGACTCATGAGCCCCTCCGAACTTGATCGCCACGTCGCCGCCGCGACTGGCGAAACCGTCGCTGAAATCCGTTCCCGCGGTTTCAGCATTCTCACTCCTGACATCCCTGACGAACGCAGGCCACCAGGTCGTTCACGCCGCAGACGTCGACGCCGTTCGTCTTCTCGAAACGGAAATCCTTGAACGCAAGACCCAAACTCAACCAGGCATACATCAACGGAGCTCTATTGGTCGCGGGATTGTTCGCCGCCATCGCTGAGTCCTGGAAGTTGTTCAATTTGCTCAGCGTGATCTTCATCGGTCTGTCATTGCACAGCGGCGAAATTCGCCCCAAAAGCGGAAAACGCGATCGCACGCAGCGGCGCCGATGAACCTGTCCGTAAAGGGCAACTACGTTCGCGGCACGTCGCTGCAATTCACCATCCTCAACTCTCTAAAACCAAATCCGAAAGGTTCGCAATGCAAATTATGTACATCAACAACGACGGCGGAGGATTCGCCGACTACATCAACGTGGATGAAGGTACCACCGTCGCACAGCTGTTTCACGATCGCGTTTCCGATGGTGATCCCGGCAGCTATCTGATCCGCGTCAACCGCCAGCCATCAACGCGCGACCAGCAACTGCAGGAAGGTGACCGCGTCAGTTTCACGCCGACCAAAATCGAAGGGGCTACTTCCGCGAAAAATCGGTCGACGCCTTCAACGTCAGGTCGCATTCCTGGCGGTTGGCTGCGGCGGCGACTGTCGGGGCTTGTAACGTTCGCGAATCTTCTGGAAAGACAGGTGCGACGATGGCGAAACCGTCGAACTACCGACTGATCCTGAAGGCGGCAGCGGCCATCCAGTCAGTGCTGGGACGGCGGGCACGTCCAACCTTGCCGGAGTTACCAATGGCCGCGTGGTTGGAATGCTGTCGACTGCGTCGCCTGCTTGATGTGGCAGCAAATCACGGTGGCTTCCCGCTGGCTGCAACTCAGCTCAGGACGCGTCTGCAGACCGCCGCCAATCGGCTACTGCTGCAGACACGGTCCTTCGCGAACGATTCGGCCGTGATTCCGATCAGGATGCCCAGTGCACGTGACGTTGCCGATGAGATCGAAGCGCTGCACAACGAATTCGACTCTGTCCGTATTAGCAGAGCTAAGCACACTGTCGACGTCACGACGGAATCCATCGAATTGGAAGGTGTCTACCTTGGGCGGTTCCGCATAACGCTTGACTGGCTGAGCCTCGACAAGCCGTCACGGGCCTATCAAGTTGAAGCTCTGGATCCCAATCCTGCAGCTACCTGTGAGAGTTACAGCCATCCTCATGTCGATGGTGAAACGCTGTGCGCCGGTGACGGCAAGACGGCAATTGATGCGGCGCTTTCACAGGGCCGCGTTTGTGATTTCTTCGTACTCGTGAGACAGATTCTGAACACCTACAACTCCGGCAGCGCTTACGTGCAACTGGACGACTGGTTCGCTTCTGAGTGCGGTGACTGCGGCGATTCCACTTATCGCGACGACATGCGGCAATGTGTGCGGTGTGATGTCGAGATCTGCCGTGACTGCGTGAGTAGCTGCGGCGAATGTAACGACGATTTTTGTTCGGGCTGCACATCCGGTTGTGCAGTCTGCGATTCCGAAACCTGTGCCACATGCCTGCGCGAGTGCAACGGCTGTGACAAATCCATTTGTGAAAGGTGCCTTGAAGATGACGAATGCTCTGAATGTCAGGAACAACACGAAACGGACAAAGCAGCGACGCCGGAAACGGTGTCGCCGGCGTGAACGCCCCACACTGCGGTTTACGCCGTACAGCTGGAGCAAACTTTTGTATCTGCGAGATGTCGGCCGTACGGAAGTCGGCGCGTTTGGAATTTCGAACGCGGATGATCTGTTGCTGATTGAAGATATCCGGCTTGTTGATCAGAAGTGTACTGCTGTGACCGTAGAATTCGATGATGCAGCGGTGGCAGACTTCTTTGATGAACAGGTCGACACCGGTCGAAAGCCGGAACAGTTCGGTCGTATCTGGATTCACACCCACCCCGGCGACTGCCCGCATCCCAGTCCCACCGATGAAGCTACGTTTGAACGCTGCTTTGGAAAAGTCGACTGGGCCGTGATGTTCATCCTGGCGAAAGGCGGTGCGACGTATGTCCGGCAACAGTTCAACGTTGGTCCAGGCAGTGCGCATCGGATGCGCACTGCTGTCGAATTCGACTGTGAATTCGCCGGAGCAGACACAGCCGCATGGGACGAGGAATACGACGACCACGTGCTGGCCATGGATCCCTTTCGTGGCGGCAGTACTAACCGAGTGGCGGCGTACTTCAACGATATTGACGACGGTCCTTCGCACGTGTCAGAAGTCATCGACGAATGGTACCTGCGAGCTGAAGCTGTGGACCTGTTCCCTGAATTTGAAGAGGAGGAGGCATGGGACAAGTACCTCGCCGCAGCCGACTAATCCGTCAACAGGATCTGGTACCGGAAGAACGTCTTAACGATGTGCGGGCGACCGTCATCGGCGTCGGAGCGATCGGCAGGCAGTTGGCGATGCAACTGGCGTCGCTGGGAGTTCGCCACCTGCAACTGATCGACTTCGACACGGTTGACGAATCCAACATCACGACGCAGGGCTACCTTCAGCGTGATGTTGGGCAATCGAAGGTGACGGCATTGTCCAACTTCGTCCGGCAGATTGATCCGTCGATCTCCGTGGACGCCGTCAACGATCGTTTTCGATCTCGACTGGATGTTGGCAACGCCATCTTTTGCTGTGTGGATTCGATCTCAGCACGTGCCGCTATTTGGCGCAACATCGGACAAGCCATCGGAACCCGCCACGATTTCTGGTGTGACGCAAGAATGCTCGGAGAAACACTCCGAGTCCTCACCGTCACCCCCGAATTCGGCACCGAGCACTACGCTTCAACCCTGTTCCGTCCGTCCGAAGCCCAAACCGGAACCTGCACGTCCCGCAGTACCATCTACGCCGCCAGCATCGCGGCCGGATTGATGCTGCACCAGTTCTCTCGGCACCTCCGCCACATCGCCACGGACGAAGACGTCCTGCTGAACCTGCTCAGCATGGAAACCACTGTCCAACCGTAACCCGTCCATCCCCAACCCCAGAGCGCCATTGCCACGTCGAAACCGACGTGGCGACGGTGCTTTTTTTTAGCTATTGGAAGCGAACAGATCGCACGAAGTGTTCAGAATGATGTGGGTTATTCAGCCTCGCCAAAGCTCCCAACCGTTTGCGCTGGTACGTCTCCTGCCAAATCCACGAGTCGCTGCGTCAGCGTTTCAATATCGCTTTGCGGAAAATACACGCCAATCGTGGCGACGAACCAGCACGTGCCATTGTTTTCTTGCTCCTCCCGACCTTGGAGAATGTCCACTAAATTGAACTGAAAATCCCAGCTCCGATCCGGAACATGGTCAAACCGCTGCCAGTTCACGCGGCTGTAAAGAGAATCCGGCGTGTCGTCGAAACTGACTGCGAGGTCCAGAAAGCGGCTGAGATCTTCAATCGAATCGAATCGATCCACGCGATTCCGGGGTCTGTTTCCTGACAGGTCATCATTGTCGATATACCCGCCTTCCAGATTTGCTCAATCAATAGTGCGATTTCGACGTCAATGTCCTCGGAAAGCTGGCCAAATTTGACGACGACAGTCTTGTGCGCAGAATAAGTAACGTGGTTTTCACTCATCAGGATACTCCTGTGTTGAGCAATATTTGAAGAAAGCCCGATCCAGTCGGAAGGCTGGATCGGGCAGGGTCAACGACTACGTTGCCCCGCGATCGTTGGGGGCCGCCAAGGGGTGGTTTGCGTGGCATCGCTCAGTCGTCGGGGCGTGGCCATAATTTGCTGGACTAAACGGAGTATGCGGCGATTGACGCGGCTTAGCGGCGCGGGGCGTCACGATCATCAGTGACTGCAGCCGATTGACCTCTGATTCAGCGATCCTGATCCGTCCCTGCCCCTTGCGTCCGCATGGAAATATTGGATCGTTGCCGATTGACCGCGAATTACTAATTCCCCGCATCGGACTGCGACCGCTAGTTGTACTGTGTCGGTGTACTGACACCGAGAAGGTCCGCTGCTTCGCTGCTTGTTAGTAATTTGTTGGCCATTTGATTTTCCGGTTTCGCATCCGTGTGGACTGTTTCGCAAAAAGCAGCAATGGAGTATCGCATGGCTGTCACATCATGCGATAGTTATCCGACCATGTGGAGCGGTGGCTGGAGTTCGAAGTTTCGCCATCGTTGAGCAAATCGCCCGGACGAAGCGGTTTCAGTCGAACGCGCAGTGGTCTGTGGATACGACTGAGCGAAGGCTGGTCGTGAATGTGGAGCGGAAACCCCTGAGGATGGCGGCAGCCATTGTGACTTTTCTTAACGAAGTTGTGGATGAGGCTCGGCGGGACAGCTGCGTCGCCGAATTCGCGGACTTGCATCGAGAAGCGGCCGTCTATATCGCCAAAAGGCCGTGGTTTGATCTTGTATGTTCTCAGGATTTCTTCGGACCACGAATGGGCTGCAGCTTGCAACGCTGTGGGCCAATTGCCGAAAGCGAACATTCTGCCGCAAGCCCTGTTCACGACGTCAGGAGATGCGAGATCCTCTCACCCCATATAAAAGCAGAGTTGCCGGCGGCCGAATTCGCGTTTGAAGATGCTGCAAAGGAGATAGAAACTGAGTCGGGCTTTCTCATGCAATGAGAGCGGGAATCTGCACGATCGAGTTCTTCGCTTTCGACCCCGTGATCAGGGCCAAATGGCTCGAAATCCGTTGACTTGATTGTCTTGCGAAGAGTGCGTATCGGAAGTGATTTTCGTAAATCATTGCGGTACAGTACTTTACGGAATTAACTTTCGAAGTTGAATTCGTGTTGGTCGTATCCACAACGATGCGTTTTCCAACTTGCCAACGAAGTTTCGCAGGGCGTGTTGTCAGTTTGCGCGTAAAGGCAGCTAATAGTTTGCGGGGGCAACCTGATTCACGCCAGAATGTCGGTGAGCACGTGGCCATGCACATCGGTCAGGCGGCGGTCCACGCCATCGTGGCGGACGGTCAGTTTTGTGTGGTCAATGCCCAACTGATGCAGGATCGTCGCGTGGATATCGTAGACCTGAGTGGGATTGTCACGGTCCAGAGGTTTGTATCCCCATTGATCCGACTCGCCGTGGGTGACTCCGCCTTTGATGCCACCACCGCACAACCAGTTCGTAAACACGTACGGGTTGTGATCGCGACCCTTGCCGGCCTGAGTGCTGGGCATGCGGCCGAATTCGGTCGTCCACAGGATGAGTGTGTCTTCCAGCAGGCCTCGCTGCTTCAGGTCTTTGATCAGCGCCGCTGTACCGGTCGCCATCCCCCGAGCCAGTGGTCCGTGGTCGCGGGCGATGTCTTCGTGGCTGTCCCAGTTGCGGCGCGGGAAACCGTTATCATTGCCCGACCAGATTTGCACAAATCGCACACCGCGTTCGAGCAGACGCCGCGCCGTCAGGCATTTGCGGCCAAAATATTCCACTTCTTCCGGGGCATTGATTTCGGACGGATAAGCCGCGCCGGCTCGATCCAGTCCGTACATCTTCAGCACATGTTCGGGTTCACCGGAGATATCCAAAGCTTCCGGCGCACTGAGCTGCATCGCTGCTGCAAGTTCGTAGGATCGAACGCGAGCTTCCAGCCGCGAATCCCCGGGCCGCTGCGATTGATAACGCCGATTGATTCGATTCAGCATCGCCAGTCCGGCGGCATCACTCGCCTGCGTGGCAAATTTGGCGTGTGGCAACAAATCTTCAATGGGATCGTCCCGCTGGGGAAAGACGGCCGTTCCCTGGGAACTGGCTGGCAGGAACGCGGAACTCCAGTTCTTCGGGCCGTTGCTTGCGAAGCCACGGTGATCTGGAAGCACAACGAACGTCGGCAGGTTGTCGTTAATCGAACCTAGCGCATAGCTGACCCACGCTCCCATGCCGGGAAAGCCGGGGCGCTGGAACCCGGTTGCCTGCAGATAGGTCGCCTGCGAATGGACTCCGGTCCTGCCAACCATGTTGTGGACAAACGCGATGTCGTCCACACATTCACCGAGAGGTGCAACGACTTCACTGAGCATCTTGCCGGATTCGCCATAGGGGGCGAACTTGAAGGGCGACTTCATCCACGGCCCCAATCCGTTCTGAAATGCCTCGACATGTTCGCCAAAGTCGGATGCTTCTCCGTGATGCTTCTCCAGCAGCGGTTTATAATCCCACAAATCGAGATGACTGGCCGCTCCCGCCATGAAGAGCTGCACAACTCGTTTGATCCGCGGCGGATGGTGGAGTGTTTGCATCGCTGCTGAGTCAGCTGCCGCCGAATGCCGATGCAGCATTGAAGCCAGCGCGAGTGCGCCAAAGCCGCTGCCGGCCTGTGAAAGAAAGTGGCGTCGGTTAATCATTGTGTGGACTCTCCAGTCGCTCAGGCAGCCTTGGCCGTTGTCTGTTTGTTTAACGAATCAGTTCAATCCAGATACACAAATTCGCTCAGGTTAAGCATAAAGCGACACAAGTTGGTGAGGCCGTGTTGTCGGGCAAAGTCGGTGAACTCCCGATGTTCTTCCGGTTCCGGACGTCGCTGAGTTGTCAGTTGCATGGCAAGATCGACCTGATCTTCCAACGCTGTGGTCTGCTGCTGAAGTCGCTGGGCAAAGCGTTCTGCCATGACCAGATTGAACCGGTTATTGAGCAGCGACAGCGCCTGCAGCGATGTCAGGGTTTCGTTCCGTCGAGGAGTGCTTTGTGACGAATCGGCACAGTCAAGTGTGGTCATCCACGGGTTCGGCTGCGACCTTACGATGAAGCGATAGATGCTGCGCCGATGTGAAGCCGGGATGCCTGGATCGAACTTGTGGTACTCGTAGTGTGGCGAATGTTGCGGGTGTTCGAGTTCAAAGAGATAGAAGCCCGGACCACCCGCCGATGGATCCAGTGCACCACTGACTGAGAGGATGGAATCCCGTATCTCTTCGGCTTCCAGACGCCGGCGATTCATTCTCCACAGATATTGATTGCTGCCGTCGATCGCCGCATTCTGTTCGTTGTTGTCCGAAGATTGCCGGTAAACGCTGCTGGTCACCATCAGCCGATGCAGTGCTTTGAACGATTGGCCGCCATCGCGAAATTCGCTGGCCAGCCAGTCAAGCAATTGGGGATGAGTCGGTTCGGCTCCCATCCGTCCGAAGTCATTCGGCGTCGCGACGATGCCCTGTCCGAAGTGATACTGCCAGATGCGATTCACGATCGAACGCCAGACCAGCGGGTGATCCGGTCGCGTCAGCCAGCGAGCCAACTCCGCGCGACGCTGTGACTCGGAAAGACCGCTTTCGAGTTGCCAGTCTGCGTCCGGCGAAAGAGGAAGAACGCACGGTGCGACTTCATCACCCGGACGCTGTACCTCGCCGCGTTGCAGGACATGAATCGGTCGAGGCTTACCTTCGGTCGGCCTGAAGCTGCCTTGTGGTGCGAAGTGTGTTGCCGCCGCATAAACCATCTTTCCCGACGGGAGGGCCTTGAGCGCCGTTTCTGCTTCGGCAATGGATGCCGTCAGTGTCTCACGACGTTGGACTCGCTGCGGAGTTTCAATCTTCGCGAGCAGCGACTGGAGTTCCCCGGTCAGCTCCTTCAAGTGTTGATCGAGCGCGGAGTCACCCCCCAGTGCCCATTTGCCATCGACAAGATTCGACTTCTGCCAGCGAACAGGCGCTTCGATCGAGTCCAGTGCTGTAACCTGGGCGTCGTTCGCCAGGTCGATTCTGTGACCGGTCGAGTTGCGAAGTTCCAATTCGGCCAGTGCCAGAATGAAGTCGTTCTTTCGTTCGGCGAGCTGTGTCGCCGTGACGCGAACGCGTTGAATCTGTTTCCCAGGGCATTCGATCTCCACCGGCATCAGCCCCGGATTGGGAAAGTCGCGCTGCGTGTGGTCGGCAATCGTGATCCACTCGACCTTGCCGTTGTCTTTCGCGTCTCTTGTGACTTCAACTTTGAAACGCACCGGAAACCCGAACCCGCCGCCGATGCCTGCGAACTCATCGTGACAGGCATGCAGCACAACTCGCGACACATCGGCCGGCTGTCTCAGTGTGACCTCAACCCACTTGACCGAGTCACGCGATTTCGCGATCGCGCTGTGGTAGCCGAATGCTGGGTCTTTTCGGACCTGCTGCTGTTTCTGTAACTCTGTCACCTGGGTCCGCAGTTCGGTCAGATGCGGCCGCCCTGAGTCACTGATCTCTTTCTGCAAGGCTGCCAGTTCTGCTTTCAGGTCCCTCACTTGGGAATCGAGCTTGCGGCGCTGAGCTTCCACGTCCGGATCCAGATCGTACGGTCGTTCAGCCCGATCCACGGCGGCAAAGATGGATTGCAGCCCGTAATAGTTTTGCTGCGTGAAAGGGTCGAATTTGTGGTGATGACACCTGGCGCATTGGATGGTCACGCTGCAAAACGTGTTCAGCGTGTTGCTGACCATGTCGTCGCGGTCGAGGTTCCTGGCCACCTTGCCGTCAATTTTCGACTCAGGCACTTCGACATGCCCAATGAAGTCCCAGGGCCCGGCAGCGATGAAACCCAGTCCCAGAATTCCATCCGGTTCGCCGGGAAAGAGAGCATCTCCGGCGATCTGTTCCTGGACAAAGCGAGCATACGGCTTGTTTTCATTGAACGAACGAATCACGTAGTCGCGATACGGCCACGCGTTGTGACGAAGCTTGTCTTTGTCATAGCCACACGTGTCAGCGTATTTGACCACGTCCAGCCAGTGCCGCGCCCAGCGCTCGCCATAGTGCTTTGAATCCAGCAGCCTATCGACCACCCGCTCATAGGCCTGCGGATCCGGATCACGGACGAAAGCCTGAGTCTCTTCCGGAGTGGGTGGCAGGCCGATCAGATCGAAGCTCAGTCGGCGAACCAGCGTGCGGCGATCGGCTTCAGTCGCGTGTGTCAGCCCCTTGTCCTGCAGTCGCTGGAGGATGAATGCGTCAATCGGTGTCCGCACCCATGGATCGTCAGAAAACGGGACATCGGTGCGTTGGACCGGTTTGAATGACCACCAGTCAAAGTCATTGACCTGAGCTTCTTCAAGGCGCAATCCCTCGGGCCAAACTGCGCCGGCGCGAATCCAGTCCCGTATGAGACCCACTTCCTCAGCGGAAAGAGGATCGGCGTCTTTGGGCATCGACGCCTTCCCGTTTGCCGAAGTGATCAGATCGAGCAGGTGGCTGCTCTCCGGGTCACCTGGCTCGATATAGCCATCCGCCAGCGCGCTCTTCGCTGTTTGCAGAGAGAAGTCCCCTTCCTGTTGCCGATCGTTATGGCAACTTACGCAGCGACGTTCCAGGATTGGAGCAATGCGATCGCGAAACAGGTCTTCGGCGTAGGCGCTCCTGTCTGTGATGTTCAGGCCGCCGGACGCCAGAACGACGACAAGAATAATTCTCTGTATCATAAACTCTCTCGTGTAGAACGGCCTTTCCAGGCTGTCGGCACCATTCACGACGGCCTGGAAAGGCCGTCCTACAGAGTTGTTTCCCGCCGCAAGGCGATTTGGTACCGGGGAACCAGTTTTTCGTTTCTTTAGGTACCAATTCCAGTCCGGTCGCGCCATCGCTTAAGGATGACAGGCCGCCGACTGATAAATGTCCATGGAGATGGTGGCTGACCGAATCCGTTCATGGAGTTTTTAACAACCCGGTATGGCAGAATTCCTGCCACTTCCGAGCATACTCTTCCGTCGGCAGCCACGACGCCTCGCTCTTGTCCCCTGCAAACTGCTCATACGGCGCGATCTCCAGCAACTGGCCAACCACCACCGGCTTCTCCCAGGACCATTGGAACTTGTCATCCCGCACGCGCACGGCGTCGAGGTTTTTCCCCAGCCATCCCTTTTCTTCCGCGGCTTCGATCAGCCTGGGCGGTCCCTTGCTCGGGTCGGCATCGGCCGGCACTCGCAGGTGAAACGTCGTCCGAATAAACGCCATCACAATCGGCAGCGTCTTGGTTCCACGCGCTCCCTCCGGCCAATGCCCGCCGCCCGGCTCGATGATCATCTGCATCAGCGCGCGGTGCTCCTTGCGCAGCTTCTTGACTGTCGTCAGTTGGTCCGAGAAGTAGGACTTGTCGTTTTCTCCGCTGAGGACGAGTCCCGGGATCGGGTAGATCGCCGGCTCCGAAAACTGCTTGCCGAACGCTGACTTGAATGCGATCCAGGCGAAGACCCGTTCCGGATGCTTGCCGCCGAATCCGCTGACGAACGCCGTTGCGTTGGAATGCCCGAACAGGCACAGGGGCGCATTCACCACCTCCGGGTGCCCGCTCTGCTTTGCCAATTCCGCGAATGCGTCCAGCAGACTCGTATCGGGCGACTTCTCGTTGCCAGGGAACCCCAGCTGCGTCCCGTCCGGCAGTTTGCCCAACTGGTCGAACGCCACGATCCCACAGCTCAATTCTTTGGCCAAATCCTGCACCTCCGGACTTACGGACCATTGCTCTCCCGTTCCGTGATACGGGAACACCAGCAGCCCTTTGATCGCCGGGGTGTCCTTCGGCAGCCAAAGATGAAACAGCCCGTTCTCTGTCGTAAAGGGCCACGCATACGGCGTCTTCGGCTCGGCGGCGGAGGCGTTCGGCAAAAGGCCCAGCGGCGCGAGCAGGAGGGTGGTGATGAGGATTAAGGTGTGTTGCATGGAAGTTCTTGGTTCTTGATTGGTGGTTGGTGGTTGGTGGTTCGTGGTTTCGCTGGGCAATAAGGAACCAAGAACCACAAACAAGGTCGTTACTCGCGTCCGTGGAATTGTTCTTCCTGCGGTAACGCGTCGACTTTCCAGGTGGCGGGATAGAACCGGACGATGCGGCGCGGGCGGTAGCCTTCGAGCAACATGCCGCACTTGACCCGAATCTGCACGCCGCTGCTGCCGGGTTCGAGAGGCACTTTTTTGATGTCGAGGATGTTCCCGCCCTTGCGGTCGTTGACGGGGTCGTAGGTCATGAGGCACTCACGCGCGACGGCGATACCGCCCTTCGGAGCTTTTGGATCATCTTCCGGATAGGAAAACGGCCATCCCTGTGGCTCTTCATTGATGCCAGTCAGCTCGTCGAACAGCTTCGGATCGACTCCACCGAAGAAGGTGATGGTGACGATTTGCTTCGCGTCATCCACGGCGTTCACCCAGCCGGGCAGGCCACGCTCGCGAATGTGGTTGCGATGGCGTTCGAGTTGGTTGGCGGTGACCAGTGTTCGCGCAGGTTCGTCGAGCCAGACGTCAGTGATGCGCCCCGGACCGTAAAGCGTGGCCCACGTGATGTTGAAAAGCACGGTCTGTCCCGGCTGGATCGTATTGAGATCCGCGATGGTGTTGGCCATGAACACCCGCGTGCTGGTGAGTAGATCAAAAATCTTTGGCTGCCCGCTGGACAGACCGTTGTCCTGAAGTGTGGCAGTAAGCTTCCCCGCATCGAGGTCCACGCTGTCGATTTTCCAGAGCTGCTTCTGCCGAGCGTGGAACGAAAAATCATCCTCAATACGGAAGCAGCGTCGAAACTCCCACTCGGGCGTTTTGCGATTATTCGCGGTTACCGGCAGGGGCGTCTTATCGTCGGGAGCGCTCAGGTAGAACAAGCCGTGCAGGTGTGTGCCGAGCGGGATGTCCTGTAACGCAGCCGGTGCTCCCTGATACCAGATCGAACCGAACGGCAGCATCGTCGCATCCAACGGCAAGTCCATGATGCCGCGGTCCTGGCTGTCATTCCGATCCACCCGCATCTGGAAACGACGTTCCAGGTGATCAACCTGAATGAGTTCACCGGCGACAGCGTGCGCCGAGCCCTCCGGCGGGAACTGACCCTCGACGAGCTGGAACCAGTCCGGTTTCTCATCGGGCTTTCTGTCTTTCGGGTTTGTGCGTTTCTCGCCCGCCTTCACCGGGCCGTCGGCGTCGGTGCGGAACCTCGGCGGCTCAGCGCAAAGCAGAGCGGGTGATAGGATCAGGCTCAAGAGGCATAGGCCAATGAGATGTCGCATGGGGAAATCCGGTAATTGATTGAGCAATGTTATGACAGAATCTGAGAGATCACGCCCACGCTGTCCTGGAACGTGTCGGCCTTCACGTCCACTCGTTGCAGCATGGTGAGCAGCAAATTGCTGACGCGCGCATCGGTGTCGACGGGGCGAGAGCAGATCTGATAGTGGGCCGTCGCATCGGCGACGTTGTATTGGCCGATCCTGGGAAGATTGAAATCGAGATGCGTGCCGTGCTTGTAACCGAGCGATTTTCCTCCCGCGAGGATGGTCGGCAGGTTGGCGTTGCCGTGGCTGTGACCGTAGGCCATACCGCTGCCCCAGAGGACTTGCGTGGTATCGAGCAAGGGCGTGTCCCCTTCCCTGTGTTCCTTCAACTGGTCAAGGAAGTAGCTGAACTGGCCGACGAGGAAGGTGTCGGTCTCGGTGAGACGTCGCAGTTGCTCGGGATCGCCGTTGTGATGACTGAGTCCGTGGCGTGTCTGCAGGATGCCGATCTCCGGGATGCCGCTGGTGTTACCTTCACTGCCGATGCCGCAAGTGATGACGCGAGTGGAATCGGTGCGCAGCGCCATGACCATGAGATCGTAGAACAGGCGGTAGTACTCGCCCGCCTCAGCCATGCTGAGCTTACGCTGGAGGCGTGCGGCTTCACTCGCTGGCACGGCGGGCTTGGCGACGTTGAGCCATTCATCGGCGCGGCGGGTGCGTTCTTCGACTTGCCGCACGGCGGTGAGATATTCGTCCAGCTTGCTGCGATCCTCGCTGCCGAGCTTGTTGTTCATGCGTTTCGCGTCATCGGCCACAATATCGAGGATGCTGCCGCGGCGGCTGAGCCGGCGTCGAACCGTCTCCTTGCTGTCCCTTTCGACGCCAAAGAGCATGTTGAAAATCTGCTGCGTGTTGCGCTCGGCGGGAATCTGAATGCCGTCCTTTGACCATGCCAGCGATGTCCCCTCGATCGCCATCTCCAGCGACGAGAACCGCGTTGCGTTCCCTTGCACTTCGGCGATGAGTTGGTCGGCGGACACCGTGTTGCGGAAGGCGCCGCCGTCGCCCGGCACGTTGGCGCCCGTCAGCCAGACCTTTTCGCAATTGTGATGCTTGCCCAGCACCATCGGATGATGCAGGCCGCTGATCGGCGTGATGTCCGCCCGATGCTTTTCCAGCGACTTCAGCGGCTTCGTGAACTCGTAGTCCGCGCCTGCCTTTTCGATCTGCCACGTCAGTGTGTTGACGCCGTTGGGGATATAAAGAAACACGCTGCGTTTCGGCTTCGCGATCGCCTCGGCAGCACGCGCACTGGCGGGCAGCATGGCGTCGAGGAATGGCAGGGCGATCGTGGCTCCGAGTCCGCGCAGAACCTCGCGACGGCCAAGTTGCCAGCGTTTCATATTCAGGTTGCTCATGGGTTGTTCCTGGTTAGGTGTTAGCGTTTCTGGAAAAGGTCGGAGGTCACGAGTGCGGTGACGATGTCGGTCACTCGGTAGTCTTTGGCCTTGCTGGCGGCGGCGATGGCTTTCAGGTGATCGCGGTCGTCGAACGACATGCTGCGGCGCAGGGCATAGGTGGCGAGCTTCTCGATGAAGGTGTAATTGAAGGCGTCGAGGTCCTCAACGAGCAGCTTCTTGAATTCGTCGGCGGTCTGATACGTGCGACCATCGGGGAGCTTTCCCGCGGCGGTAACTTTCGGATTCTCGCCGACGCCGTCGGTCACTTCCTCGGTGCGCCAGCGGCCAATGGCGTCATAGTTCTCGAAGGCCAGACCGAGCGGATCGATCTTGGCGTGACAGACAGCACAGTTGGCATCGTGGATGTGCGCTTCAAGTTTCTGCCGCAGCGTGGCCTTCGGGCCGGTCGGGTTCGTAGGAATCGGATTCACGTTCGCAGGCGGGGGCGGCGGCGATTTGCCAAAGATCGACTCCATGACCCACACGCCGCGATGCACGGGGCGATGCCGCACGCCATCGCTGGTGAGCGAGAGAATCGCCGCCTGCGTGAGCAAGCCGCCGCGATGGCTGTCGGCGGGCAAAGAGACGCGCTGGAAATCGTCGTCGCTGACCAGCCCCTCGGGCAGACCGTAGAACTGCGCGAGCCGAAGATTCAACATGCTCCAGTCCGAGTGCAGGAACTCGCGCAGTGTCAGGCCGCTGCTGAGTACTTCACCGAAGAAGGCTTTCGTCTCGCCGACCATGCTGCTTTCCAGCGCCTTGTCGTAGTCGGGGTAGAGATTCTTGTCGGGCTGAAACATGCCGACTTTCTTCAATCGCAGCCATTGCGTGGCAAACGAGTCCGTGAAGCGCTGCGATCGCGCATCGGCCAGCAGACGTGCAACCTGCTGTTCGAGCACCGCTTTGTCGCGGAGTTTGCCTTGCTCGGCCAGGGCAAACAACTCGGCATCGGGCATCGTATTCCAGAGCAGATAGGACAAACGCGAGGCGATCTCCCAATCATTAAGCGTCTGCCGCGATGCGTTCTCATCTCCCTCGGCGATGAATAAAAAGCTCTTCGAGTTCAGGATGGCCAGCATCCCGGCTTTCACTGCATTGCGGAACGTCTCCTTCGCCTCGAGTTCGCTCTGCACGATCCGCAGGTAGTGGCTGACTTCCTCGTCGGTGACGGGACGACGAAAGGCACGCTTGGCCAGCTTGGCGAGGCCCTCGCGCGCTTGCTGCATGTTCCCTTCTTCGCGCGGCATGTAGTCGTCGCGGACTTGCTGCTCATAATCCTCAATGATCGGCCCCTTCCACGAGACCGAGTCCATGATCAGGAAGGGATAGCGCGCATGGCCGGCTTCATCGGTGAGCTTCATTTGCCAGGGAATGCGGCCGATCTTCGTGCTGATGAACGGCACCTCGCCATGCCGACCCGAGCGCGGAGTATTCGATGGTCCGGGCACATCGTTATAAACGAAGATGCTTTGGTGGCCTTTCGGAAGATGCGCGCGGAACGTCACCGTAATCGGTTTGTCCTCGTCCGCGACGATATCCTGCTCGAACAACACGCGGTCGAGCCGTTCGTGATAGACCTTGATTCGCGGCGCGCGGCCTTGCGGAGGACGTAGGCCGCTGAGCTTGTAGCTGATCTCATAAACGCCTGGCTCAGGGAGCTGGCCGATTGACGAGCCGCGGAAGATGTCGCCCGGCCACATCTCGAACCGCACCTTGTCGAGCAGCCCCAACTCCCGCAGTCGTTCGCGATGTCGCTCGTTGATCTGTTCTTCCACGATCGCCGGCTTCGAGCCACCGAAAGGCGGTGCGGGTTTCGCGTTCGCCGGTAGCGGATCGGGATACGCTTCCGCGAGAATGGTTTCGGCCGCCGTGAGATACTTCTCGATGTTCGAGGGCGAGAGCGTCAGCACGGAACCAATGCGTTCAAAGCCGTGCCACTCCGGATCATCGAGTAGTGCGCCGGGGTCCTTCGCGTCATACTCCACGCCGATCAGATCACGCACCGTGTTGACGTACTCGTCACGCGTCAGGCGGTTGAAACTGACTCGACCGCGCGCGGCCATGCGGGCCGCTTCGCCTTCCTTCATCCGCGCGGCGATCCACTCGACAATCCTGGCGCTTTCCTCGGCCTTAGGACGCACCTTCGCATCCTCCGGCGGCATCTCGCCGGAGTTGATGCGCTCCATGATCTCCAGCCATTGCGGTGTGTTCTCGGTCCCAACCTTCGGCGAGAGATTGTCCACGCGAAAGTCCCCCTTCTGCACATCCGCGCTGTGACACTCCACGCAGTATTTCTTGAGAAAAGGCTGCATGACCTGCTCCAGGTCCCGCGGTTGTTCCGCCTGCAATGAAGCCGACGCCAACAAGGCGAAAGCAGCAATGACGGCTGTGACTCCGAGCCTGTTATTCATACAAAAACCTCCTTCACTTCCGAGCCATACACATTGGTGGGACGGCCGTTGTGAAGCCAGTGGCGGGGTTGGATGTTGCTCATGGTTGTGGGTGTGGCCAAGGGCTGTTGTTCAGGGATTATGATACCTTCACCGCGAGGAGAAGGCGTTGTTCAGTTGGGATCATTTTGCGGCGGGAACGAACTTGAGAGATTGCGGATCACTTGGCCGGAACGAACTCCCATTCGCCCCACAGGCCCGGCGTGAGCTCGGCCTCGCCAGGTACGTCGGCCAGCAGTCCGGTCGCCTTGTTCGACCAGTAAACCCGCTGCCGCGTCTGGAAGCCGTCTCCCCGAAGGATCCCGACGTCAGCCTTGATCCGGTAGCCGGCGGCCGGCGCGAGGCCGACCAGCTTCAGTGGAACGGCCAACTCGTAGTCACCGTCTACCTGGGCAAGTTTCACGATGTCGCTCACGTCTTCGACCACGTCGAAATGAATGGTCCGCCACGGGGATGAGAAGGGGACGCGGTTCTGTGCGGCCGTGCCGGGAACGACTGCCCGATAGAGTGTCGCGGCGGTCTTGCCGTTGACTTGCGTAACGAGCAGTCGCACGTCGCCCGGCACCGGCTTTGTCCGCTTCGGGTCGGCTGCGGGGTCCGTGCCGAGCATCACGTCCAGCGCGCCGCCGGTCTTGAAGAGCGCGTTCGGCGTTTCGCCGCTGTTTCGCAGCAGGTTCTTGTCGGCGGTGCGGAAGGCGACGACGAGCTGATCCCCGGCCACGGCCACCGCTGCCTCGACTTCGTACGGCTTGCTGTTGCTGTTGAAGTTGGCGCCGGCGCCGCGTTTCTCGACCGAGGCCCAGTCGGCGGACTGCCACTCCGCCAGGCTGCCGTCGATGGCGGGCGGGGCCGCGAGCGAGGTCACTCGCAGCCGCTTCGTGCCACTGGCGGCCTGCCGTGCCGCCTCGAGGCCAGCGAAGTAATCCCGGGACTTCGCCAGCTCGGCGTCGGTCACCAGGAGCCGCTGGTCCGGCAGCCGCCGGATCGTCTCGAGGCCCTTCACCCGCACGAGGCTCGTCCGCGTGCCGTCGCAGAGAAATACGTCGCCGTCGGCGGTCTGGGAAATCGTCGGGAAGAAGTTCTCCGTGGAATTTGAGACGTCGTTCAGCCGCATCCCGCGGATCGCTCTGGGCATTGCCCACGAGGTCCCCACCCGGGAGTCCTTGAAGAGCTCTGCCACAAACAGCCCGTCGGCGGTGAAGAGATACATGTTTCCCATGTTGCCATTGACGCACCAGAGCGGCCCGGCGTCGGAGTTCTGCGGCGTGACGAAGCCGCCCAGAAGACGCGTGATCCCGATCAGCATCCCCGGCTGGTCGGGCACTGCGGCTTCATGCGAGGCGTGCAGGCCCGGCCATAGGTTGGGATACGACCACTTCGGTTCGCCCTTGTAGACTCCCGCAACCGAAAAGGGCGAGAACGGCTTCGGGATTGCCGTCATCGCGGTCCAGCCGTCGGGATGCCACAACGCCTGGTCACCGCCGGAACTGGCTGGATGTTGCACATCGGTCGCCAGGATTTCGCCGCCGGCGATCCCGTAGAACGGAGCGCCGCCGGACGAGTACGATGCGGGCGTGAACCGGACGGTCTTGCCGCCGCGGCGGCTGGCCACAAAGGACAGATCAGGCAGGAACGTGATGCCTCCCGTGTCGCCGGCGACGATCGCCACCTCCTCGGGCTGCGGCACGCCGTCGTCGTTGCGATCCGACCAGATGCAGAAGGCCGGGTTCCGATGGTAATCGCCCGCGGGATCGACACCCTGGGGCCACCGGGACTTGAATGCCTCGCGCTTCAAGAGACTCCAGCCGCGGGCGTCTCCCACGGCGGCGACGGGCCTTACGCGGCTGTCCTTCACCACCCACAGCGTGGCCACGCTGGCTCCGCTCGTAGGATTGGTCTTGAAACAATTCGTGAGGTACTTGTTCCCCTCGGCATACAGGGGATATTCCGGCGCGCCATCGGCGAAGTGCCCGTCGGGCAGCAGGCCGGCGTTCATCTCCTTCCGCCACAGGACGGCGGTGAGGGTATCGGCGCCCTTCTCCCAGTCGAGCGTGAACTGCATGCCGTCGTAATAAAACACCGTGGGATCCTGTGGGTCGAGCATGCCGCCGCCGCCGTACTCGGCCGGACCGTAGAAGGCTTTCACGAGTTCGCCATCGGCCGACCAGACACTCACCCGCTTGGGATGCCGGTCCTCTTCGGTCACCCAGATCCGTCCCTGGGAATCAATGGTGAGCCCGGCGGGATTGTTCATGTGCCGCGGTTCGTAGGGCCCCGCCTGCGGAGCGCCGGGCGTGCCGATCGTCCGCACAGGTGCGCCCGATGCGGCAAAGACTTTCACCTGGTGGCTCCTGCCCCGGTCCGAGACGAACAGACTGCCGTCAGGGCCGATGGCCAGCCGCGCGGGCTCGTCCAGGCCCGTCGCGACGACCACCTCGGGTGCCGCGAACAGGTGGGGTGCCGGTTCGGCCCCGAGGGTGAACCGCAGCAGTCGCTTCTCCGAGAGCACGAGGAGCCGGCCAGACGCATCGAACGCCAGGCCGCGGGGCTCGGCCATCGCCGCCTCGCCGAGCAGCTTGCCCGTTGCCACCTCGATGAACAACAGTTTGCCCGCATTCGCCAGGCTGCACACGAGCAGGCCGTCCCGCGCTGCCAGGCCGCTGATATTGTTGGTCGCACCGTCTTCTTTTTTTCCCTGCTTGTAGACCGATTTTTCTTTCGTGGTGCCAGCGTTGCCGCGGGTGATCGCCGTCAGTCGAAGTTCACCTTCGAACGACGCGCCGACGTACAGGACGGTGGCGGGGTCGGCCCGCGAGCCCGTGTCGAGAGCGAGTTCCTGCGCGCCGGTCCAGTTGCCCCCGACCCAAACCACGCCGCCGACCTTGCGGCCCTCCAGATCGACCCAGGCCAGGCCGTGTGTCCCCTCGGACACGTGGCTTCCGAGATAGACGAGCTCTTTCCCCGTGGGGGATCGGTCCGCAGGCACGAAGAGCGCGCACGACGGCGAGGAATGGTTGCTGAGCCAGGCGCCAGAGTGATCGGCCGTGTTCCAGGCCGGGCTGCCCGCCGTGTAGATCGGGAACTCGTATTCGAGATCGATGCCCTTGGAAACGAGGCCGCGGACCGAGTAGGTGCCCGGCGGCACGAACTGCCCCGGCACGTGGTAGAGACCGTGCTTCGCGGCATCGAGATCGCGTGCCAGGTCGTCCATCCCGTCCCACCAGGCGACGTTGTCGCCGGCGGGAAACGGCGTCTCGCTGACCAGGTTGCGGACCCGCTTGCCCTGGGCATCGTCGATCACGAGCGTGACCTGCGACGGCTGGGCGAGCGTGAAGCGGATCGGGATCGGCGGGTGCGAGTCGGTGGCGCGGCGGCTTGGCAACATGGAGGCAAGCGCCGCCGTCCCGAGCGGCTCGAGCGCGATCAATTCGTCAAGCCAGACGCGGCGGCCGTTCCGATGATTGTCGGCGACGTGGGGGTGACCGCCCGGGCTTGCCTTCGTCATCCGCAGGCGGACGGCCCGAGTTTTGAAACTGTCGCCCGGATCGAGCCATGCGACGGGCAAACCGAGAGGATACCAGTTTTGGATTCCATCAAACTGTTTGACGATCTTCCAGTCCGCATCGCTGGCTTCGGCCGGGTGGCGATCCGCAGGCCCGGTGTAGACCTCGAAATCGGCCGACGAGAATCCGCTGAACACCGTGGCCAGGCCGCGGATGGTCCGCGGTTCGCTCCAGGAGAGCAGCAGCCACGGGGCGCGATCGGCGACGGGCAGCGGCGGTTTGGCATCACTCCAGTTGTCCCAGCAAACCCAGGTGTTTAGCCGCTCGTCGGCGATGGAGTCGGCTTTGTTGTCGTTCGCAGAGGCGGCGATGACCGCCTGCGGAGCAACGTTGGCATAGCGTTCAGAGACCAGCGCGACGCCGGCGAGTGTGCCCGCGTAGGCAGTGTCGGTCGCATCGGGCATGTGCGTGAACCGGATCGCCCGCGTCTCGGTCACGCGCGGCAGCGTCCAGACGATTCCCCCCTGTCGAGCGATGACCGCGTTGCCGGCGATGCGCTCGGCGGGAATCCACTGGGCGTCGTCGGCCAGATCGCCGGGATAGGTGGCCTGCGGCGCGAGCACGCTGACGGAGCAGTTACCAGCGGCCAGGATTGTCCCCAGCGGCACGGCCTTGTGGAAGCCGACGCGAAGGTGCCGCGGCCCGAGGTTCGCGCCGCCACCGAAGCTCCAGCCGCCAACGTAGTCTTGACTCGCCTCGCGAGTCCAGAAAAGCCGGACCGGATCAAAGGGCTTGTCACCCCACGTCGGCGCGGAACCCTCGACACCGTCGACCCACTGCGTGAAGGCAGCCAAATCCAGGTCCGCCTTGTTGATCGGCGCGGCGAACGGCGCGGGCTGTGTTCCTGCCGCGGATGTGGCCTGTTGGTTTGCGTCCTGGGCGCGAAGGCCCGGAGCCATCGCGACCGCAAAGAATATCAGGATCATGCGGATCGTCACAGGAACGCATTCATGAAGCAGCATCGTGTTAGCAAGTCTTTCATTGGGGTGTGATCGGTATATCCGGCACGCGCCAGATCGTGAGAGTGAGCGCCGGATTATCCGATCTCACTCACTACACCAGTGCTCGTGCCGAACTTGTCGGCCTCGATGCCCATTTGGTGCAGCATCCGCACGAAGAGGTTCGAGAGCGGACGATTGTTATTGCGATCATAGGCGACGTGTCCGGCGTGCTTGAAGCCGCCGCCGGCGACGATGATCGGCAAGTTCTGGGACGTGT
>CALFSX010000276.1 GCA_937916515.1 uncultured Planctomycetaceae bacterium
CCGCAGTTCGCAGGGTTCCGGCTTCCACTCGGGTTTTGGTCCGTTTTCCGGGGGTATCCGTGTCACCGGAAAGCCACCCATAGGTCCACTTTAAGAGTGATGGAATTCGAGAAGGCAGCAGAAAAAGAAACAATTGGTCCAGTGAAACAAGCAGTGCCAGCGACACGCAAAACAGGAAAATGCCGAGCAATTCGTGGTTCCAGCCAATACTGTAGTCATATCCCCTGCCCCAAAGAACGGCGACCAGAACAATGCGAGCCACATTTTCTGCGATGACAAGTGCGAACGTAGCCACAAGCAGCGCGACCGAATGAATGATGCCTCGGCCCAGCCACATTGCCAGAAACAGAGCACCCGCCATTAACACGTACAGCGAATGAATTCCACTACATGCGTCGGCAATAAACAGCGGTTTGCCAGGCAGTTCGATGACGTTGGCATAGCTGTTGTGCAGCATGCCGATTTGGTCCAGCACAGAACTCGACAGTTTTGTGGTGACTCGCCGCAAATAGAGGATCAGGTCTTCATCCATTCCAAACGGTAACGGAATGATGATCCATAGAAATATCCAGACATGAAACCAGTTGCGAATTCCCCTCCATCCGTTTGCAGACAGCATTCCGCCAAACAAGGCCAGTTGAAACGCAACGGCGGCGATCCATGGAGACCAAACCCATGCCGCATAGGCAAGAACAGCCAGTGATAACATCAGAATCACGCTGCCGCCAATCGCCTCGGTTTTTGATGTTGGCTCAAGCTTTACGGGATCAATGGCACTGATCAGCATCCACAGCAGCACGGGCAGCAGAAACAGAAATTGGTAATGAGGACGTTCCAGAAGTCCACCCATGTGCCACCACATCAGCGGGGCAAATCCCAGAACGATCAGACCCAGGGTAATGAACCACTCTTGAGTGTTCATGTTTCCTGAACCAGAGTTGGCAATTGGTTTAGTACTTGTCATTGCGTCATTCTAAACACAAGAACTATGAATAACCTGCGATTCCCGGCAGGTCGTGTGTCGGAAGACTGTCGAAGTCTTCTCAGTATGGTGGCCCTAATGCAAGTCTCAACAGTAAAGCCGTGGGGCAATGAGTACTAACGAGAAATTTGATCCAGATACTGCGCGCGAAACGGAATCTCTGACTTGAGCGTGAAGGCTGATCTGGTGATTTTTTGCAACAAGCCACAGGCGTCCATTGTCATTAAGAATCAGAGACGCTCAATGCTTCTGTGCCATCGAAACGCAACCTGCGATTTGCAAGTCGACACGCACCATGGAGTCGCAGGATCGATTGGCTGAACCGGGTGAGATTACAGGGCAAAGTTACTCGGCTGATCCTGAGCAGAACATCAGGAAGAAATCTTCCGAGTCTAAATAGATCTTTGTCGAAGTGGCATCGCGACGGGGGGCCGGTGTTGCAGCGAGATACGAGCGAAACGCCGGGGGTTCCTTCGCAAACTCAGTCCGATACAGGCCACCTCCAGGAAACTAAACTCTCATTCTGGTGCAGAGTAGCTTAGTCAGCCTTAGCGATGCTTGCTTCGTAAATTTTTGCATTCACGTCTGCGATGTATTGCGCGCGCAATCGACAGGCAATCAGCCCCGCTTTACCTTCAAGAAAACCGAGCCTGACGAAATAGTGCATGCAAAACCAAATCCAGTGTTCGCACGGCATTTTAACCAGCAAGTTTTTCAGGAATCGTCGTCTTTCCTGAACATTCCCAAGAAGCTTTGGGCGGATCGTCTGTTTGCCCCAGTTTCCCGTTGACGTGTATCGTCGCCTGATTGCCGCTTCCCAGGACGAATACTGGTTGTGCCTGCGAATATACGCTTCCAGTCCCTTAAAATCTTCATGAATCAAGGGTGTCCGCAACGTTCCTACGCTGCCTTCGACAATCAGCCGCTCGTGGACTTCCATATCCAGGCCACCCGGATTGTCGTCAAAGATATGCTCAAACCGTGCCTTGCCTGTTTTGAACAATAGAACCGCGGCATGAGAGAATCCGCCGAAGCGAAATCTTCGTCCCAGAAAGTGAAAGCCCTTTCGAATGAGGTAGCCGTCTTTGGACTCATTCTGCAGGCACGTTTGGCGGATCTGTTGCTGCAGCTCATCAGGTACCACTTCGTCTGCATCAAGTAGCAGAACCCATGGTGTCGTGATTTCAAGGTTATCGAGGGCCCATTGGCGTTTTTTGGGATAGCCGCCAGCATATTCGAACTGAACAACCAGCGCCCCTCGTTCTGTGGCAATCTTCGCCGTGTTATCGCGACTGGCTGAATCAAC
>CALFSX010000277.1 GCA_937916515.1 uncultured Planctomycetaceae bacterium
GTGGGATGCGGAACAACGTGGGACGTTCGAATCGCCGAACCGCTCCGTTGTCGCTGCGAACAAGGGCGATGCCCTTGACCCGGTGGCGTGGGATGCGGAACAACGTGGGACGTTCGAATCGCCGAACCGCTCCGTTGTCGCTACGAACAAGGGCGAAGCCCTTGTGAGGGCACACTGGAAATTTCAGCCAAAGGCGACAGCAGGGTGGCGTTCAATTGGCTGAAAGAATCGCATTTGCAGGCAATGGTTGTGCCAGCAAGCGGAAGGCCGGTTTGGATGCGGCAGGTGTCTGCTGGAAAGCCCAATGCGTTGGCGGCAGTTGTGGTGATCAACGGCAGCAATTCCCATATGGGTGGCACGCTTGGTTGTCGGCAAATGAATTGCAGTTCTTTCCAGATGCTTAGATCCGGATTCGACGCTTTGCTGTCAGTCCCCAGGACAACGGTGGCTCCCGCATTCATGAGTTTTCGCCAAGGGTGTGGCGAGTGGCCAAAATAGGCGTGAGTGCGAGGACAGTACACGACGGCGACGTTCGGGTGTTTTGCTGCGAAAGCAATTTCGGCGTCACTTAAATAGTTGCAATGAACGGCCAGAGATTTTTTGGCTTGAGCCAGTTTTTGAAGGTACGGCAACACAGACGTCATGCGGCCCAGCGTATCGTCGGCCCACAAATTCATTGATGTCAGAAATTCGAAAAAGCGTCCAGTGCGATCGGACAGTAATTCCACTTCGTCAAGTGTTTCTGCCAAATGCATGGCCACGGGGATCTCATGTTTTATTGCGAGGTCAACAACGGATTCAAACAATTCCGGATGCACACTGTAGGGGGCGTGAGGACTCAGGCCGGAGCAAACCCGGTTGGTTGTGGCTTTGGCAGAGATTGCCACGGACGCTTCGGCGATGGCCAGTTGCGCGTCGATTGCGTCTTGTCGAAAGCCAATGAGTTCTCGGAAACTGACTGCTGCTGTCAGGTGCCCGTCTGCCGTAGCTGCTTCGATTGCCTGACGGCCTTCGTTCGATGTTGTGATTTCGCCAGCCAATGCCACGGATTCACGTCGGCATTCTACGACTCCCGTTTGGATGGCGCTGCTGACAAATCCGCTTTCGGGGTGAGCCATTCGATAACGGATGACCGACCGAATCCAGTCTGGAAACGGATTCGCAGGTGCGATGGGTTCGTCCAGCTTTGAAAATTCCAGGTGAGTGTGTGCATTGACGAATCGTGGAAGCAATGCCAACGGTTGAATTAACGATCGTTCGTCCGGTGGGACGTCGCCAATTTCGGCGATCGTTCCGTTCAGCACAGCGATTCGAACGTTGGGCACAGGTTGTTCGCCGGGGGTAATTAGCCACGCAAAGCGATAAACATCTGTGACGGAATTTGCGATGCTGATATGTTCGGACACGTCTGGTTTTCCGTCCGTTCAAACTGAAGCAAGGCGAGTTCGCGGAGTCGAGCGATACACTGAAGTGACTAACTGGACAACGCCAAGTCTGAGTGAGCCGCAGGGCGTTAGCCCCGGTTTTATTCGCAATCCGCACTAACCGGGGCTAACGCCCTGCGGCTGATAGGGGTAGCAGAAACACTGACCTTTCATTGAACCTGACGATGTCCAGCCAGGAACTCCCGGCTTTTAAATGCTACTGCACCAGGCCTTTGGTAAGTTCCATAAAGGCGGTTTCCAGGTTGACTTCTTCTTCGCGAAAGAGCGTCAGAGCGAACCCGTTGCTGATCAGGTTTGACGGGATGTCGCTGTAATCTTCGATATCCGCGTTTAAGGTTACTTCCAGAAGCTGCTTGTTGGTGATGTTGACCTTTTCGACTGAATCGCATTGTTCCAGCAGTTTGCCTGCCGCTTCAACTCGATCTTTGACTCGAATATTCAGCATGATTCTTTGTCGAGCCTTCTTCATGACTTCGGCAACGTTGCCGTCAACAATCAGGTTGCCCTTTTCAATCATGCCGACTCGAGTACAAACGTCCGCCAATTCAGGCAGAATATGGCTGGACACGATTACGGTCTTTTTCATCTCGCCCAGACGCTTCAGCAGGTTGCGAATTTCAATTCGCGCGCGTGGGTCCAGTCCGCTGGCGGGTTCGTCAAGCAGTAGAACCTGAGGATCGTGAAGCAGAGTTCTTGCCAGGCCGATACGTTGCGTCTGGCCGCGAGACAGTTCGTTGACCATGGCGTCGCGTTTGAACGACATGTCGACCAGTTCCAGTTTTTCTTCACAGATTTTGCGACGATTGGCCGACGGGATGCGGTAGGTCGCGCAAAAGAATTCCAGATACTCAATGACGGTCATGTCGTCGTACACGCCGAAAAAGTCGGGCATGAATCCGACCAGGCGACGGATGTCTTCCTGATTGGTGTAGATCGACTTGCCGCAGATGTACGCTTCTCCATGATCTGGGTTCAGCAGCGTTGCGATCATGCGCATGGTGGTGGTTTTGCCGGAACCGTTTGGTCCGATAAAGCCAAACACATCACCTTCTTCAAGCTTCAGGTTGATGTTGTTGACGGCAATCAGGTTGCCGTAACGTTTGGTAAGGTTGCGTGTTTCGATCATCTTGTTGAACTTCCGATGATTGTCGGCGGTATTCGGCGACTGTCAGTTTTCTTCGTTGTCGGATATTTCGGTCGCTGCGGCTTTCGCTTCCGCCGCCTTTTTTGCGTCTTCTTCTGTGGGCGCCAGTTTTTCTGATGGTCTGCGACTAACGGGCAGCAGCAGTCGAACAAACGTCTTTGAATTGGTTACCGGAATTTTGGTGCCGTTCATCGACAATGATGTCGCGGGGGCATCGATGACCCCAATTGCGACTGCGTGATTCAGCCGAATGGTATCGCTTAGTTCCATGCGATTCAGCAGGTCCTGAGAAAGCCCTACATAGTTAACTCCCCCGGCAACATTGTAAAACGTGGCCATTGTCAGCATGTATTGAAGGTCTGTGGACTTGGCGTTGTAAGGAGTGATTTCCTGACTGGTGCCTCGATTGGAATCTGTAGAATTGACCTTTACCAGGCGAGAACCATTCAGGAATCCTTTCAGGTCGGACGCCGCAACCGAACTGGATTTGGAATCCCAGATCTGCCCGGGTTCCAGTACCAGTTCGCCACCGGAATTTGTCATTCGGTAGACTCGGTTGCCGTGCATGACCATGAAGTCAGAAATTGGAAACGGCAGATTGTGAGTAAAGGTGCCATCCAATAGTCCGAACCCGGACACGTTCAGGTTAGTCTTGATTAGAGGCTCTTTGCTTGCCGAATGCCATTCGGCGAACAGCTGTCGCGAACCATCTGTCAGCAGTGGAATTCCGGTCAACGTGTTCTGTTGATCGTCTGAATGAGTATACGTTTGGCGACTGAGGCCAATTCCGCCCGTGCGATACATGCCTCCATAAACGTCTTCCGGGCGACCGGACCACATCAGACTGCAGGATTCGCCGTTGGATTCAAGTGAAGCAGGCGTGGCTGTAATTTCTGCCTTCATCGTTTGCGGCGATGAAATACTCATCCACGACTTTACGTCCAGAAACGATCGGTCACCGTCGGCGGTTACGTCAACGATATGCAGTTCGTTTAACTGAGTTGTGGTGTTTGTTCCGAGAGCCCAGACTGTTCCAGCGACACCGCCGACGATCAGAATCGGAAATGTGACCCACGTGAGGTGTGGTTTTTTTAGTATGCGAGTGACAAGGTAATAGTCCACTGGCCCGATCAAAATCAGCCAGCCAACCATCATGGCCATGATGCTCCAGGTTGACCATGTTCCCGATTCAGGAACAGCGTCGATGGTTGCCATCATTTGAGTTGAGACGTCAGAAATTCCAGATTGTGAAATCCTTGATGAACGCGACGACACGCCGGTCTTTCGAGTCAGCTTTTCGCCAAACAGCAGGATCTCGTACAGCTGTGGCAGTGAATTCCAAACGCTGACTGGTGGTTTGTTAAGGTCCACTGCGACCATTGTGACCAGGCCGGTTCCCACACTTTGAGTGCTGATGATGGGACCATTCAGCGAGTCTACTTCGCGGATGCTTTGGCCACTTTGCAGAATTGCCATCGGCACCGTTCGGCGGTTTGTTTCCAGGCGGCTGCCACCAGACACGTAGCTTTGCAGGCTTGTCAAAGAGCGGATTGATACGGGTTCCGGCAGGATTTCGAAATACGTGTTCAGCCATTGGCCGATAGCTGATTCCGATAGCTCCTTGACGTTGTCTCCCGTGGTGACCAGCAGGCGCCCGCCATCGCGAACCCACTGCTTCAGCGTTTCTGCCTGAGCGTCTGTGGTGGCGAACGAATCGGAAAGCAGCAGAAAGTCGATCGCGTCCAGTCCTCGAGCGTCTTCCGGAAATTCCGACAGCGAAGAGATTGTCGCTCCTTCAAGGATCGGGCGGTTTTCGGAGATCACGTCGGCGTTTCGAAGCAGTTCTTCCACGCCAGCCGGCTTGCCAACTGACATCAGCAATGGAACGTCCAGCTTGTACAACTTCAATCTGTTTTGTATGGCGATGTCGGGGTCGTCCGGGGAGACGTCTTCTCCGTGAGCAATCGATTTGCGGCAGAGCACTTTGCCGGATTCTGCGACGATAAATACGGAGCCGGTTCCCGCCAGGCGTCCGCAGCAGGCAAGACCGTTTAGTGCAATGGTGCCGTCTTTTTCAACGGTGCCTTTTGCCAGAATCTGACGGCATGTGTCGCCTCGCGGATCTGCAAAGTCAGCCACAAGTTCGACTGTTTCTCCACCCGTTAAGTTGCTGGCTGTGGCACGCACGGGCAGCCATTTGCCGACTTTGGCGATTCCCTGATAGCCGAGTTCCAGTGAGTTCCATTCACCCGCCGACGTGGTATCCGCGACGGCGAATAGCGCAAGGCAACCGATCGTGAGTGAGTAAATCAGTCGAGATGCGGAATTGGGGAGCAAAAACACAGAAGTTTTCCAATGAAATCGATCTGGACGTGGCTAACACCCAGTGTTCACGTTTGTGATAAACCGTCCAGCCTTAGTTGGGCAGTTGTGCCAATTTGGCCGCCTCAGCCAACCTGCATAACGGCAAACTCGGTTTCAGCCACACTCACGCAACAATAAACGGCCAGCGAAATAGCTGGGCGCAACGTCCCTCAGGCTTCGATACGCTGCCAAAACGGTCTCTGAGGGCGCAAAGTCGGTTCGCCTGGCGGAATTCCACGATTCCCGCCATACACAGACCTCATACACTATACACTTTCGTCGGAACCTGGATGTTGTGGCTGGTCACATTGCGACGTGACCGATTTTAACGAATTCATAATGCCAAACCGCAAATTCAGAGTTGTGGACCCTTTGAGATCTTTCCGATTGCCCGGTAGCTTGTACGCATGGTCGAACAGATTATTTTGCCGTCAATTTTGTGACACCTAACAAGGGCTTCGCCCTTGCCCCAGTGGCGTGGTTGGCTGGAAGACATGGAAGGCTCGAATCGCCGAGCCGCGACGTTGTCGCTACGACCAACATGCGCGCACCGTGCGTACATCATTTCAAGTAAGACACCTAACGTCAGCAGCTTACAACGTGACAGAGACTTCCGAAGATCAGAATGTTACGTCGCCCGACGCGATTGTAGACCCGTTTGCTCGTGAGCTTCGTGCTGAATCAATCACGGTCCGCATTCGTTGGTTTGGCCTGGCTGTTGGCTACCTGCTGGTCAACGTGGGAGACCTGATTAACGCTGCCGATCGAGGTTCTGAAAAGCTGGAACTGAACGCGATTCTGGCAGTGGGGGCCGTCTATGCAATGATTGATACTGTTCGCAGCAGGAAAGGAAAAGTGCTGCTGGCAGAATTTCGGATCATCATCAGCTTGATGGAAGCTTTGTTTATTGGGCTGCTTTGCTATTTCGATGCCGGTATCAGCAGTCCGTTTCGGTTCTACTATTTTCTGTCACTGCTGGTGTGTGCGATTCGGCATACACCGATGCTGACTTTCGCTACGTTTGGTCTGCACGCATTAAGCTACAGCATTCTTGGCTTAATGTCCGGGCCTACTCGGCCTGGCGACGGCATTCAGATGATTCTGACGCTGGTTTTTCTTGGCTGGGCCGCGTGGGCAATTATCGCGTTAACGGGACTTCTGAAAACGGCAGGCAATCGCTTAAAACAGCTGAACAGCGAACTGCTTGATAACCAGGTTCATCTGGAAGGTCGGATTAAAGAACGAACAAGAGACCTGCAGGAGTCTCAGGCGCTGCTGGTGCAGCAGGAAAAGCAGGCGGCCTTCGGATTATTGGCAGCCGGTATTGCTCATGAAGTTGGCAATCCTCTGGCTTCGATCAGTTCGATTGTGCAGCTGCTTGCGCGGCGAACAACAGATGACTACACCGTCGAACGTTTGACCATGGTTCAGGGCCAGCTGGCTCGGATTCAACGAACATTGCAGGAACTGGTTGGCTTCAGTCGGCCTGCCAGCCAGCAGGCGATTCTTGTGGACGTGCACGCTGCCATCAACGATGCTCTGAACATTGCCAAGTACTACAAACGATGGAAAGGCAAACGGGTCAATACGGAATTCGACCCGGACATCAAGGCGATCAGAACCATCTATGATCAGCTTGTGCAGGTCATTCTGAATCTGGTGCTGAATGCACTGGACGCCACCGAAGAGGGAGCCGCCATTAACGTGACCACAAATGTTATTGAAGAAGATGGCGAACAAAAAATTGCCATTCATATTGCCGACGAAGGCCACGGCATTGCCGTTGAAGATCAGGAACAAATCTTCGAACCGTATTTTACCACCAAAGTTACCGGTACAGGACTGGGTTTGTTTGTTTGTCGCCAACTGGTGCAACAGGAACTGAAGGGCGATATTACTCTTGTGGAATCGAATGCAGCAGGCACAGAATTTTGCATCGCGATTCCATCCATCAAGCCCTGACTCCGCGAAGACCAGTCGCTGGTTGAGTTGCTGCCGGTGGGCCGTTGTTGCCTCAGGTGGTGATTTCGTTTTCCGGTGAAATGTTTTGTCGTACAGGTTTAGTTCAAGTCAGCAAAAGGCAGCTCACTCATCATGAAGGCCAAAGTAAAACGCGATCAACTGAAGGCAGGTGAAGTTCTTTGCGATCATTGTACGGGGCAGTGTTGTCGCTACTTTGCATTGCCCATTGAAGCTCCCGCGACCTGGGAAGACTACAATCACATTCGCTGGTACATGATGCACGGATCAGTCAGCGTGTTTGTGGAAGGCGAAACGTGGTACATCATGGTCTTCGCAGACTGCAAGCATCTTCAAAGCGATTACCGCTGTGGAGCGTATGAGACTCGGCCTGACATTTGCCGAACCTACACCACAGATGAGTGCGAATACGACAACGATGCCCCGTATGATCAGCTGTTCGAAACACCGGAGCAAATCTGGGAGTACGCTCATGCTGTGCTGCCGCCCAGGCTAAGACGAACAGAAAACGATCCCGTCAGTCTTCCCGTGGTTTCCGTTTAAAGCGGTATCGCAAGTTGATCGATGGTTTTATTCGTGATCGACTGTTCAGTGTGTGACCACAACATGAATTGCAAACTGCCGTTCTTAAAGTACATATCCGCCCAATAGAATTCCGGAGTTCCATTGCCATGAAGATCGCCGTTATTACGGCAGGCGGAGCGGGCATGTTTTGCGGCTCCTGCATGCAGGACAATACGTTGGTGAGGACTCTGCGTCTGGCCGGAACTGATGCCGTTCTTGTGCCGACTTATACGCCGATTCGTGTTGACGAAGAAAACGTAAGCGGCGAACGCGTTTTTCTAGGCGGAATCAACGTTTATCTGGATTCAACATTGCCGGGCTGGAGAAAGCTTCCTGGTTGGATGATTCACTGGTTGAATCGTCCCAGCATCATCAAAACGCTTTCAAAGCTTGGCAGCACCGACGCAGCGAAACTGGGCTCGCTGACTCTGGACATGCTGAAGGGGGCATCCGGGCCACAGCAACGTGAAGTGCAGGAATTTGTAGACTACCTTTGCAACGACCTGAAACCGGATGTTGTGGTGTTCAGCAATGCTTTGCTGTCGGGCGTTCTAAGTGAGCTGCGGCCTCGGTTTGGCGGACGCATTCTTTGTCTTCTTCAAGGAGACGACATTTTTCTGGAAGGCTTAAAGCCTCGCTGGAAGAAGCCGGTGATGGAACAGCTTGAGCAAAACTGCGACATGTTCGACGGCTTCCTGACTCATAGCCGCTTCTATCGCGATTTTATGGCGGGTTACCTGAACATTAAAACAGACCGCTTTCGGCAGATACCACTAACGATCGATTCTGATGACTTCGACCTGATCCGTTTGCAGCCGTCGAAAACAGAGCGAGACAGATTTCGCATCGGCTATTTTGCTCGCATCTGTCCCGAGAAAGGTGTTCACAATCTTCTGCATGCCGCTGAGTCTGTGCTTTCAACTTATACAAACGCTGATGTGGCGATTGCCGGATATCTGGGCAAAGAAAACGAAAAGTGGTTTCAACGGATTTTGAAGAATTCGACAGGCCGATTTCCCGGGCGGATTCATTGGCTGGGAAGCCCGGCCACGCGGCAGGAAAAATTTCAGATCATTCAGGATTTCGATCTGCTGTGCGTGCCCACGAATTATCACGAACCGAAGGGGCTTTATGTACTGGAAGCCGGACTGGCCAACGTGCCATCTCTGCTTCCAGATCACGGCGCGTTCCCGGAATTGGTGCAGACCCTCGGGTTCGGTTCGTTGTACAAAGCCGGGGATCAAAATTCCCTGGTCGAACAACTTAGCAAGTTAGTCGGGCAGAAAGTGGATTCTGGTTTGGGCCATTCCGAACGAGTGACGGCGACTTCAAGTATGGCGGCAACTGCGGAATCATTGCGGGCTGCAATTTGTTCGTTCTAACAAGGGCTTCGCCCTTGACCCAGTGGCGTGGCACGCAGGAAGACACGGAACGCTCGAATCGCCGAGTCGCTCCGTTGTCGCTACGACAAACATTCGCGCACCGTACGCCCATCACTTTTAGTAAAACGCTAACTGGACAGCGGCAAGTCTCTATGAGCCGCAAGGCGTTAGCCTCGGTTTTTTCCCTGATTGGCAGGAACCGGGGCTAACGCCCTGCGGCTGATGTGGATCAACGAAAACTGAGTTTCAGTGAGACGCTAACGAGGCTGTGTCTCAGACCATTCGGGCTGTCGCTCGGAAACGCTCCGCCCGACAGTTGCTGTTGGTCGCCGATCGATGTTTTGACGGTCGCACGTTTGCGAGCGATTTTCTATTCACTGTTTTGCCGCCGGTTTCGACGGTAACCGCAGAATGCCGCAAAGCTCCATGCCATGACACTGGCTGCTAAAATTGGTAGCACTTCTCTCATGGGAACTCCGTCTGCACGATGTTTTCAAAGTTGAAAAGAGGATCTTCACACAAAAACACGCTGCACTGTCTTTGGTCATTTAGCGGCTGGCATTCAGCACCATGCAAAATGCGTTCCGCAGCTAAAAACGCGGCGTGTTTTGATCGGTTATTCATGTGCCTGGTCAAAATTGCAACATTTCTGATCAAACACCCGGCAATCATGGCTTCATCATTTGCGAATCAAGTTTCTTTCGTTTCACAGTCCATCAGCGGTTTTAAAGGTTTGAACTGTCAAATTGCATGAAGTCGCACGCCGTTTGCTGTTTGCTGGCGGGATTGTTCAGTATTGAGCATGTGTTTGAGCCGATTGGTCGTCCCACCCCCTGATTCTTCGCCCGAAAATCCTCAGAAACGTTGCCTGTTCACATTCGAAACGACGAAAACGGGGCGTTTTGAAAATTCGATCCAGACTGCATTTGTCCCCAGCGTAAGCTATCGAAGTTAAAATGCTGTGAATCTGCAGTTAAGTCTTGAATGAGAACTGTGGCCATTGTTTTGGACTGCGTATGCAGTTCTGTGTGCTGCATTCGTCAAACGCACCGTTTGTGTAAAGTCCTGCTTCAAATGCTGGACGGACGGTTGGTGTACAATTTCATTTCGTAGCGACAACGGAGCGGTTTGGCGATTCGAGTGGTCCACGTCTTTTTGCGTGCCACGCCACTGGGGCACGGCCTCGTTAGAGTCTTATTTAAAATGATGCGTGCATGGTGCGCATGTTGATCGTAGCGACAACGGAGCGTCTCGGCGATTCGAGCGTTCCACGTCTTCCTGCGTGCCACGCCACTGGGTCAAGGGCGAAGCCCTTGTTAGGAGTTTGTGAAATTAAGGCTCGCAAGTTCATACAAATTGCGTTGATTGGCGTGGTTACCTTTGGGTGCCTGGCGTTTGCATTTCGCGGAATCAAACTGGCTGACCTGAAGGCCAGTTTTGGGCAGGCTGATTATGCGATGCTGTTGCCTATGACGTTGATTCTTGTCAGCTTTTATGTGCTGAAGGCATGGCGTTGGGCGTTGCTGCTGCATCCTGTGAAACCGCTGACCGCGTGGCAGGTGACTCCGGCAATGATGACCGGGTTTATGGCGAACAATCTGCTTCCGGCCCATCTGGGAGAATTTGTCCGAGTGTTTGTGCTGGGGCAGCAGTTTGGTTTGAAGAAGACTCCCGTATTGTCGACTGTCGTTTTGGAACGAGTGTTCGACATTCTGGCAATTCTGCTGCTGCTGGGCGTCAGCTTGTTTTTCATTGAAGGCATGCCTGCAGATCTGGAACGCTTTTGCCAGGTGTTTGGAGCGGTCTCTCTTTGTGGAGTTGCCGTGTTGGTTTGCTATATGGCATTCACCAGGCAGTTTGTGGCAGTTGTGGCGAACGTGTTTTCCTGGTTTCCTTTTCTGCCCGAGAAACTTACAAAGGGCGTGTTGGAAATATTGGAAACTGCTGCGGTCGGTTTGGAATCTGTGAGGAACCCTAAGCTGTTGTACGGCATCGCCGTTAGCTCTGTTGCGCAATGGTTGCTGAACGGCTTGATGATCTATTGTGCGGCCAGAGCGTTTGGTGTGGACGTGTCTTACTGGGACGCTCTGATGGTGATGGGCGTAATTGTGTTTGCGATTTTGATGCCTTCGCCTCCGGGATATTTCGGTGTGATTCAGGCTTGTTTCACGCTGGTGCTGTGTCCCCGGTTTGTTCAGGCCGATGTTGTGGCTTGTTCGATGTTCTATCAGCTAAGCCAGTTTATTCCCGTCACGCTAACGGGATTTATCTTCATGAATCGCATCGGGCTAAGCCTGGCGGCATTGCAGACTGAAGCAAAGGTGAAACAGCCAGAGGCTTCCGTCTGAAACGCAGCTCAGCCTTCAGACGGGCTCATGTTTTTCATCTGCAGTGGCCCCTCTGGGCATGGGGATTATTGGGGACGTGTCCGGTGACTGTCGTCACCGGCAGAGTGCTCTCGTCCCTTCAGGACTGAAACACAGGATGCTGTTCAGATACAGGACGCTGCTTAAATGCTGGGTGTCACCGGCAGGCAGGCTAAACTGAGGGTGCCGAACACCGTGATCCGAAATGTGCAGCTATTTTTTCTGCAGATACAGCTTAACGTTGTGAGTTGCTCGACCACCGGCAACGATATCCAGCAACCCATCACCGTTGAAGTCTTCCACAATCAGATCTTCCGTTGCGATACCGCCAGCATCAATGACGTGTTTCTGCCATTGATTGGTCGCCGACTGATTGAAGTCGTAAATAATCACTCCAAAGGTTTCCGGAGTGTCGCTGTGACCGAACGCGATTTCGTCGTTTCCATCGCCATCGAAATCAGCCGTCCACAACGCGTGGCCTCGCTGAAAGCCGTCGTCAATGACGGTGCGATTCCATAGGTCGGTCTTCGTTGCGGATGCTGGTTCCGTATAGACAACAACGCTGTGACCATGCATGGGCTCAACTGTGGCAATGAAGCGTTTGCCATTCTGTAAGGTTCCCAGTTTGATTTCGCCGGCTCCGCTTTGAGCCGGGGTGTCGGCGGTTTCGCCAGTGCCAAGCTTAGTTCGCTGCCACTCTGACGTTGTTCCAGTGACCAGGTTGATGCCTTCCTGACTGGCGGTCAGCGTGTCGATGGTGTTGTTTCCATCGAAGTCTACGTGCCAGTGATTATGCATGCGATTCAGTTCGTCATTCAGTACATGGGCCACCCAACGATCTTTGGTTGGTGATTTGGGGATTTCAAAGGCTGTAAGACGAACTCCGTTGCCTTCAGTGGCGTTCAATGGCGAAACGACTAACTGAGGACGGCCTTTGCCAAGTACGTCTGCGAATCTCATGCGGTGCGTCCACGCTTCCTGACCGATGGAATGCACTGTCCAGTTTTCATCCAATGATTCACCGCGTTGCAGCCAGTGAATCGTGCCCGTCTTTGTCCAGCCAGCTCCCAGAGCAAAGTCGATCTGGCCGTCGCCGTCAATGTCGTGAGCGGCGATGCAAACGTTATCAAGAGGAGTCTGCCCATCGATGATCGTTCGCATTTTCCAGTCGGGTGCTTGATACCACAACACTCGACTTTCGGTAACGGCGACAATGTCGGTCTGCCCGTCGCCGTCTACATCGGAACTGATAACGGCATAACAAACCTTGCCGACGTTTGCATCGATGATACGTTCCTCAAAGGCAGGAAAGTCAGCGGCATGCAGTGAAGCAAAGCTGGCGGCGACTACAAAAGACAAGGCGGCGTGCATGCGGTAGCGTTTCAATGTGATCTCCGACGGATGTGAAAATGCGGAAGCCCCGCAACTGAATCCAACTGATACCTGGAACCGCTCCATGGTCGTGCTGGAAAATTGACTTTGTCTGATTGCGATCGCCGAGCAGACTCTGCTTCCGGCAAGTTCATGATCAACGGTCGCTGTGCTGATTGCAAATCACTGGCTACACTTCTTGCCGAACCCAACTTGTTCATGTTAAGTGAAGTTTTCTGAGTGACGCAGTCGCGTTGTTTGAGCGTCGGCTCGAATTTGGGCAAGGGCCGGGTTCTTGCCCAAAAACTTTCTGTCGAAAATAAACCGACCATGACCGAAGATAACTTACCCGGCAAATTAGTTCTGCTTTTGGCCAGTGATCTGATGCTAAGCAGCAACGTCAGTGGATTTGCAGCCGCGGCCGGTATGCCGTTTCGGACGGCGTTAACGGTTGACGAAGTCGCTGGAATTCTGGCGGCGAGTTCCGGGTGTCTGTTGTTGGTTGACCTTGGCCTGGCTGGCCTGGACGTGGCCGATCTTGCAAGTCGGATTCCGGCATCTGTCTTATCAAACGCCGTGGCATATGGTCCTCATGTGCATGAAGAAAAGCTGGCTGCTGCTGCCGCCGCCGGAGTTTCTGAAGTGATGAGCCGAGGCCAGTTTTCGGCCAGTGTTGGCAGATTGATCGGGCAGTACGCTGCTTAATCGGCTGTGGCTGAACTCTGCCGAGTGCCGTTGCAACTTCCGTTTTTGTTTTGTGCCTGTTTCGGAACACGAATCGAAAGTTTGCCGACTAAATTAAGATAGTGACGACTTCGGCGATATAGTATCTTTCCCGGATAACGTGCCAACGGTCAGCCGGTCCTCGTGAATCGCATTCCTTGAGAGATATTTGTCGTGAATCGTTCCAGTTTTGCCAGTGCTGTTACAATCATTCTTGTGACCGCGTTCAGCATTGCTTCGGCAAACGCTCAGCCCGTGGCCGATTTTACTCTTCCCAATCATCGTGGTGCGGAATGGTCGTTAAGCGATGTGGCTGGCGACAAACTGGTGGTGATTGCGTTTTTGGGCACTGAGTGTCCGTTGGCGAAACTGTACGGACCGCGTTTGACAGAGCTGCAGCAGGAATATTCTGACAAAGGCGTTGTGTTTGTTGGAGTCAATTCCAACACGCAGGACAGCCTGGCGGAAATTACCGGCTATGTCACCAAACTGAAAATCGGGTTTCCCATGCTGAAGGACGCAGGCAATCGAGTTGCCGATTTGTTGGCGGCGGAAAGAACTCCCGAAGTTTTTCTGTTGGACGGCCAGCGAAACATTCGTTACCGCGGCCGCATTGATGATCAATATCTGGTGGGCCTTTCTCGCGACCAAGTGAAACGTCGGGATTTAGCGATTGCAATCGACGAAGTGCTGGCCAATGCAACAGTTTCTGTTCCCAAAACGGAGCCCATTGGCTGTCATATTGGGCGAGTGCGCAACATGGAGCCTCATGGGGAAATAACGTACTCAAACCAGATTGCACGCATCTTCAATAACCATTGCGTTGAGTGTCATCGTGCGGGCGAAGTTGCTCCGTTTGAGATGACCAGCTACGAAGATATCGTCGGTTGGGAAGACACCATTCTGGAAGTGATTGCCGATAACCGAATGCCACCATGGTTTGCGAATCCGCATCATGGCAGCTTCAAAAATGATGCTCGTCTTAGCGACGACGAAAAAACGTTAATTCGCACGTGGGTGAAAAACGGCATGCCGCAGGGTGACGCCGCGGAACTGCCGGATCCGCCGCAATTTGTGAAGGGCTGGCGGATGCCGGAACCGGATCAGGTGATCAAAATTCGAGACACTGCGTTTAACATTCCGGCCGAAGGAGTTGTTGATTATCAGTATTTTGCCGTCGATCCCCAGTGGGACGAAGACAAATACGTTGTTGCCGCAGAAGCTAGACCAGACAACGTGGCGGTGGTTCACCATATCATCGCGTATGTGATTGCTCCCGGAACCGACGGTAGTGAAGGTCAGGATCGACGCATGCTGGTTGGTTATGCTCCGGGTGCAATTCCTCACGTTCTTGACGACGGCATGGCCATGCATGTTCCCGCCGGAAGCACGTTGATTTTCGAAATGCACTATACGCCGAACGGCACAGAGCAAACCGACCTTAGCTATATCGGCCTGAAGTTTACGGATAAGAAAAACGTCACCACATTGCTGCACGTAGACGCGGCGATTAACACCAAGTTTGAAATTCCACCTCAGGCTGAACATCATCTGGTGACGGCAACACATCGGATTCCGCGAGATCAATTGTTGCTGGACATGACTCCACACATGCATCTGCGAGGCAAGTCGTTCCGCTACGAAGCCGTGTTTCCGGATGGCACGGAAGAAGTGTTATTGGATGTTCCCAACTATGACTTCAATTGGCAGTTAAGTTACCTACTGTCGGAACCTCGGTTGTTACCGAAAGGTACCGTCATCAAATGCACGGCAGGCTACGACAACTCGGTAAGGAACCTGGTGAACCCCAACCCAAACGAAGCCGTTCATTGGGGCGACCAGAGCTGGGAAGAAATGATGCTCGGCTTCTTCAACGTGGTGGACGCGAAGGTTGACGCAAAACAGTCATCGTTCAAATAGGTGTTCCCCACTACCGGTCAAAATTGATGGCTCGGGGAAATTGCCTCGTCGAAAATACGACGATCCGATGGAGGTTGCTGGCGATGTTTTGTTTGACAGTCGCTGGAAAGTGGACTTCAGGCACGTCGATTTGGCTGTAAATCCCGCACCGTAAATCCCGCCTCAATAAACGGAATCCGGTGCACCGTGATTGGAGTGATTCCGCGCTTGATTGTGTGAGGGGAAGTGTTGGGGTCTGATAATCGACAGAATCGATCAGGGGGATATGTAGTTGTGTCTTGCTTTTAGGAAAGCGTTTGAGTGTTGCCTAAAAGTGAACTAATTTTTTCAAAACAGATTGGGTTAAGGATGCCGTGTGCTCTACAATCAAGCGTTGCGGTGGACTTTTTAGGTCTAGTCGCGTAGGTCATCATTTTTTTACTGAATCGTTTGTCATTTAAGGAACTATTGTATGACAACACTTCGCAAGCGTGGGTTCACGCTGATCGAACTTCTCGTTGTGATTGCAATTATCGCAATTTTGATTGCCTTGCTGCTTCCTGCTGTTCAGCAAGCTCGAGAAGCCGCTCGTCGAACTCAGTGCAAGAACAACCTGAAGCAAATCGGGCTGGCTCTGCACAACTATCACGACGTTTACAACAGCTTCCCACCTCAGTCGACAAATGCAGGTAATCTGGGCGCCCACGCTCCAACGCTGTGGGTGCGTATGCTCCCTTTCATTGATCAGGGCGCATTGTACAACCAGGCGGCTGCGATTGGCTTTGGAAAAGATGCCAACTACTGGTTAGGGTCAGCGGGAGCCTCTTCCGTAGCACTTCGCGGGATTTTTGCCAACGCATTCGTCCCCGGATTTCGCTGCCCATCCAGCGCGATGCCTGACACTCAAACTGTATCTGGCTCAGCTCAGATGTGGCACTCTTACGTGGCCATGTCAGGAAGTCACGGTTACCGTCGAACAACTCCGTTTGCGGCTTCTTCGAACGGCGACGGCGTTGATGACAGTGCGACCAGCAACTCTTCATGGTCAAGCGGCGGTGTTTTCCCAGGGCAGAAGAATGTGAAAATACGTGACATCATCGATGGTACGTCAAACACGATTGTGATTGCAGAGCAATCAGCCTACCTCGGAACAAACAGAAATAACCGAACCGCCTGTCCAACAAGTGGTCCGTGGATGGGGATTAAAAATCCACGGCAGGTTAACGGAACTGACGGCGGTATGGCGGCAGGTCCAACCGGAGACATTCGTTGCTACAACCTAACGACGCTTCGCGAGTCTCCAAATCCTCCAGTCGGTAGTGCCATTCAGCTGAACACACGTTGTAACACACCGTTGTCTTCTTACCACACCGGTGGAGTTCAGGTTCTGTTGGGCGATGGTACAGTTCGATTCATCTCAGACAATGTCGATTTGACGAACGTCCTGTTCAACCTGGTAGACCGAGATGACGGAAACGTTATCGGTGAATTCTAGTCAAACGCTCGGTTTCTGAGTGCTGTACTAAATCGCGACGCACCAGCATCTGGTGCGTCGCTTTCATTTATATGACAAGTTGTTTTGACAGGTTTTCGAGATGAAGCGAATTGAATTTATGAAGAGGACTTTTGCTGTTGCTGCTTTAGCACTGCTGGTTTGTGGTTGCGGCGGAGGTCAGACTCAGCACGAGACATTTATGGTTAAGGGGCTGGTCACCTTTAACGGAGAGCCTGTGACTGAGGGGCTTGTTGTCTTTGAAGACAAAACCAACGGTCGTACTGGCGAAGGTGAAATTGCCGGTGATGGTCTTTACCGAGTTCGCGTTGGCAAAGGCAGTTACGCTGTTCGCATATCGCCGCCGATGGTTGAGATAGACGAAGGTCCTGATTCTCCTCCAAGCATTGATTACAAGAAGATGGCCAACATTCCGGATAAATACCGTGGGCAACAGTCAGGCTTTATTGTCGATGTGACAGGCGATATGGATTCGGGGGCCGACTTGGCGATGACCGGCGGCAAATGATCACATTGGATCCTGCGTGGGACCTCGTTGCTGGTTAAAGCGATGTTCCCACGTGTGATTTCGTCAGTTACCACGCTCAGAATTGCCGTCGTCGTTTCGTGCTTCGTCGGTGAATGATAACCGTGTGTCACTGAATGATGACGCGCTTAAGTGTGCGGACATCGTTGGCAGGAAGTAATTTTCGTGACAACAGCCAGACGATTTCTGTTTCCCCTTTTACTGTGCGTCGCTTCTTTTGGCTTGCTGTTTTTCGTTTTACGCCCGCCATCCGGGCCGGTACGACGAACGCTTAGTGTTGCTGAAGAGCAGTTGAAGCTTGCTGCTGCAGCTATGGAGGCTGGCGATTGGGTTGCTGCCGGTGAGGCTGCTAAGTTTGCGCTGGCAGAAGATCCCAGGCTTGTGCCCGCAATGCTGGTCGCCGCGCAATCAGCCGCTATGGCGAATGCTCCCGCAACGGCATTGGAATATCTAAGTCGACTGCCGTCTGCACGTGATCCTGATACGATCGCTGGGCGAACTCTGGCAATTCGCCTTGCTGCTACCACGGGACGATTCAGCACAGTTTGCCACCATTGTCGCGAAATTTTGAATGCGGATCCGACGCATGTCGAGGCTGCCAATCAGTTGTCACTTGTTCTGACAATGACAGGGCGGTGGATTGAGGCGCGAGACATTCTGATGCCTGTTCTGCAGCGTCATCCGGTTAGTCTGGACCAAATGCTGTGGCTTGCGGCGCCAACATCCAGCCTTGATCAGGCGCATTTTCAACGCTTGCTGGAATGGAAACAGGACCCGTCAAACGATGACCCCTTGATTGACGTTGCCATCGGCTATTGGCACCTGCAACGTGAAGAATGGGACGAAGCGGTTGATGTGCTTTCGGGCGATCCGCAATCCAGTTTGATTCAAAGCTCACTGCTGGCAGCGGCGCTTGTCGGGCAGGGCTGCGACCAATTGCCGGAAAACCTGGCGTCAGAACTGCCAGCAGTAGAAGCTGACTCGGAGTTCTTTCACGCCGCGATGGCACAACTGGCTGAACAGAACAGCCAGCCTCAACAGGCAATGTTCAGCTTGCTTCAAGCAGCGAAGTTGAACCCACTGGAACGTAGCTATTGCTGGAAGATTTCTCGTCTGGCAAGGGACCTTGGCAAGTCTGACATGGCAAAATTGTTCGAACGTCGCGCTGCAGTTCTGGACCAGGAACGTTTGCTTCGCGTGCAGATTTTGGGCAATACGCCGAATGGCGACGCGCTGCAGAAAATGTCAGCTGTAATGCTGCAGCAGGGGCGAGTTATGGAAGGCCGTTCTTATTTAGAGATGGCCCGTCAACTTCAGGCTTCGAGCGAAGCGGTTGAATCGTTGAATCAACGTCTTGAACAACTTCTGGCACTTGCAGATGTGCAACTTAAAGAAATTCAGAACCCGGCAACAGCTGTCGACTTGAATGGATGGCACTCGTGGGGTGACCAGCAGGAGGCTTTGGCACCTGAGGCTGAAGCAACGCCCATTAAGGAATCTCTGTTGGCACTGACCGACGTGTCTGCTGAGGTTCAGCTGTCCTTTACATTTCAGAATGGGGCCGAAGACGGGTTTCAGGCACTCAGGATGCACCAGTTCACTGGTGGTGGGGTTGCTGTTGTTGATTTTGACAACGATAGTTGGCCGGATTTGTTTTTCCCTCAGGGCGATGTCGGTCCTGATTCTGCCCCAAGTGCAGATGGGCTGTTTCGCAATATTCGAGGAAAGCAGTTTGCACTGTGTACGTTGTTGTCAGGCGTTCAGCATTCAGGTTACGGACAGGGCGTTTCGTGTGAGGATCTCAACGCCGACGGTTTCGAGGATCTGTATGTCGCCAGGCTGGGGGCAAATGCTTTGTGGCAAAACAATGGTGACGGGACGTTCTCACGCATTCCGCTGCCGGACACTCAAAACGAACAGTGGACCACCAGTTGTGCCATCAGTGACCTCACAGGCGACGGTCTTCCGGATATTTACGACGTGAATTATCTGGCTGGAGACGACGTAACAACTCGCGTCTGCCTGGATGGTGAAGGTATACCTCGGTCGTGCAAGCCGACTTTATTTCCGGCAGCATTTGACCGAGTTCTGAAGAATCTGGGAAACGGTCGCTTTCAGGATGTGAGCCAGCAACTGGGGATTCGTAGTGCCGCCGGTCGAGGTCTGGGCATCGCTGTTTTCCGCGAACCACAATCCCAGTCGCCCGCAATTTTGATCGCCAACGATGGTGAAGCTAACTTTCTGTGGAAGTTTAATCAGCAGGAGGGAAGGTTTCAGGAAAGCGCGCTGCAATCGGGAGTTGCGTTCAATCATCGTGGAGATGCGGAAGCCTGCATGGGAATTGCCATTGGTGATGTCGACCGTAACAACCTTCCCGATATTCTGCTGACCAATTTTTATCAGGAGACCAACACGCTTTATCAATATCGCGATGCCGGTTTCTTTCAGGATACGACGCCAGGGACTGCCCTGGCAAAGACAAGTCGCGCAGAGCTTGGATTTGGTGCTCAGTTTGTAGATCTGAATCTGGATGGATACCCGGAACTGTTTGTGGCCAATGGCCATGAAGGAGATTACTCAGACAAGGGAATTCCGTTTCGGATGCAGCCTCGTTTGTTTCGCAACATCAATGGGACGTTCCGTCCGGAAGCAATTTCGAACGTCTATTTCGATTCGAAACAGCTGGGCCGAGCCGTTGCGGTGGTTGATTGGAATCGTGATGGTCGCCCCGATATTGTCGTGACACATCTGGATACTCCGGTTGCGTTGCTGGAAAACCAGACGGATCCTGTTCGCCAACCTGTTTGCGTTCGATTGATCGCTCCCAACGTAAGAGCCGTCGGCATTGGCACGGCATTGTACGTTCAGGATGGATCGGACGTTGCCCATCAACATAGTGTATTTGGAGGTTCCGGATACCTTGCGGATAATTCGTCGCAGATTTTCACAGAAGATCGCGAAGGGCGAAACTTTTCTGTTCGCTGGGCAGACGGTTCCGTTCAGCCAGAAGATATCGGCGACAAACCATCCGCCGTTCGTGAAATCGTCGTGCTGAAGCATCGCGGTTGGTACGAACTTCCCAGGTGATAATTCCAGAAACGTCATAAGTGATGTTGGGGCGCAAGGTTGCCGCTGCAGGCGGTCTTCGCGACGTTTCTGGTGATTTCTTTACGTAAGTTGGGATTGCCCGTCCGCAAAATAGCCTTCTCCAATCGCCCCGCCGCCGCAGCGCTGCCCGATCTGTCGCTCGAATTGGGGAAAAATGTTGGCTGTTTTGCGAAACCGCTGGGTTTGGCGGTCATACTGGTCGCCGGACGACTCTGGAAGAACGAACAATACGCGGCAGCCTGTGAACATGATTCTCGGCTGCCCGAAACATGAATACCTGAAACGTGCTGCCTGAGATTTGATGATCGGGCACCGGTTGGGGAACTTTGGCGATAGAAATTTTACGTAATGTCTGACACAGTAAACACTCTGGCTTCTGGAGCGACTCCTCCGGAAGAACGATACATCGACAAAGGTCGTATTGAAGCGGCTGTAAAAGAAATATTGGCTGCTGTCGGTGAAGACCCAGACCGAGACGGGTTGAAGGAAACTCCCGCGCGAGTGGCTCGCATGTATGCTGAAATGTTCGGCGGGTTACACATGGATCCCGGTCGACATCTGCACAAAGTATTCGAAGAAGAATACGATGAAATGGTGCTGGTGCGAGACATCACGTTTCACAGTATGTGCGAACATCATCTGCTGCCGTTTATCGGCACGGCTCATGTGGGCTACATTCCTAAAGGTAAGGTCACCGGGCTTAGCAAGCTGGCAAGAGTTGTCGACGAAGTGTCGCGCCGTCCTCAGGTGCAGGAACGCATGACTCATATGATCGCCGATCTTGTCGAATCAGAACTTGATGCCAAAGGCGTGATTGTCGTTTTGGAAGCTGAACACACGTGTATGACCATTCGCGGTGTGAAAAAGCCGGGAGCGATTACCATCACAAGTGCTGTGCGGGGATTGTTGAAGAATGATGCATCCAGTCGTTCTGAAGCCATGGCTTTGATTAATAATAAATAGAAGCTGGCTGGACGGTGTATCGCCATGATTGCGTTGTTCGTTTTGAAGCTGTCGCTGGGCATCACAATGATGTGGTGGCTGATGCCTCGCAAAGACGTCACGGATGGATTCTTCCGAATTCAGATGCGACTGCTGCTGGGGCTGGCTGTACTGTCGTCGTTGCTGCTGTCTGCTGATCAAACGTGGATTGAACCAGTTGCGACGTCTGCTGAAGTGATTGAAGATTCGTCTAAGTTTGCTGATCGGGTCAATGCTTCAGGGGCGGCGGCGGCGCGAACGGACGTGGCGGTTGAGTCTGCTGCTGACAAAGCGGCGGCCAGTATTCGGTACATTGCGATCGCCGTTGGTGTGATCAGTTATGCCGGATCGATTTTCTGGGCCCTGGGACGCAGGCTTCCTGGGAATATCTGCGTTCACCTGTTAACCGGTTTAAGTGTGCTGGCGATGTGTATTCATGCGTGGCAGGTTCCGAATCAGGGCACTGTCGCGATGCAGTTGCTGTCAGACTTTTCCACGGCTGCCGTGTTGGGGGCCGTGTTGACCGGGATGCTGTTGGGACACTGGTATCTGACGACTCCCACAATGAGCATCAATCCGTTGTGGTGGTTCAATTATTCGATTCTGGTTTCGGCCATTGTGCGGATGGCGGCATCGTTCTGGTCTGTTTCTGCGTTCGGTCTTCCAGCCGAATCGACTCAGCAGATCTGGCTGGGAATTCGCTGGGTGGGAGGCATCATTTCGCCAATCATTATGACAATTGTCGTCTGGCGAATTTTGAAACATCGTAATACTCAGTCAGCCACGGGAGTGTTGTTTGCGGGTTTGATATTAGTGTTCATGGGAGAAATGACCGCGACGTTGCTGGAGCGTGATTCGTTGATCCCGTACTAAGATAGATCCCTGTCGAAAAATGGAAACGCAATGGGTGGCTGGGGTTGGAGCGAGGTACGAGCGAAGCCTCAGGGGGCCCTTCGCAAGCTCAGTCCAACCCGGTCACCCCAGAAAATTGCCATCTGTTTTTGGTGCGGAATTATTAAGAAGCCAAACCCCAACTGACGCGGAAAGGCCAGCTTTCGGTGACGACCGGGCAGGCGGTGTCTCTGAAGTCACGTTGATGCTTTGAAAAATGGAGAACTCTGGGCAGCGATCAACATGTCGCTGGCCAGCGACATGTTGATTCGAACAAAGTCAGTGATATGCAAATCATTTTTGAATGTCCCGTTTGCCAAAAACATGGTTCGTGCAGCCCGCAGCCGATGCAGGCCGCTGTACGTTGCGATTCGTGTGAATGGTCGCGAGATGAAGGTGCGGCCGATTTTGAAGCCGAATTCTGCAAGCGTTGTCGAGTTTGTGGCTGCAATGATCTGTGGCGTCAAAAAGACTTTCCACCGGCGCTGGGTCTGGTCTTTGTGGGTTTGGGTGGTTTACTTAGCACTATTGCCTGGGCAAATCATGAACCCAATTGGGCTTTGGGAATCCTGATGGGATTTGCGTTGGTGGATCTGCTATTGTACACGTTCATGTCTGATATGCTGGTATGTTATCGATGTCGAGCTCGACACCGAAAAACGGCAATGCGGGATGAGCACCCGGCGTTCAATCTGGAAGTGAGCGAACGTTATGTGCAGATGAAGAAACGGCAGGACGAAGCAGAAAAATCAAAACGCTGAATGTAGCGACCATTGCGTTCAAGAAAACTCACAGCAAAGCTTTGACAGTTGGACGAACTTCGCAGACAGATTGTTGAAGATCTGACCGATTCGCTGGATGGCGAGATTCGGACGGACGACGTTACGACTGCCCTGTATTCCACAGACGCCAGCTTGTATGAAATTAAGCCGGTTGCTGTCGCATTTCCAAAGCACACGGCAGACGTTGCTACATTGGCCACGTTTGCCTCAGACAACAAAATTCCGCTGATTCCGCGAGGAGCGGGAACCGGGCTTGCCGGAGGTTGCCTGGGCGCGGGAATTGTTGTCGATTTTTCGCGGCACATGAACCAGCTGGTCAGCATTCAAGGCGACACGGTACGCGTGCAACCGGGCATGACTTTGGCCGCGTTAAATGCGCAGCTAAAAGAGCACGGTCAGTATTTTGCACCGGATCCATCGAATTCTGCCATTACCACAATCGGCGGAATGATCGGAGTTGATGCGGCGGGTTCTCACGCTTTTCGCGTGGGGTCAACTCGCGATCACATTCAAAGCGTGCAGTGCGTGTTGATTGGCGGGCAGGTGTTGGAACTGGGGCGTGAGGACGCTCACGATGAATATTCCATTCATCAGCCGGTGACGTTTGTTCAACAGCCGCCAATTCGATCCGCTGGCGTGATTCCGCCGGTTCGCAACGAAAATCTGGCGTTGTCAGCGTTAACCGCCGCGACTCGCAAAGCCGATCTGATTGAACGACTAAGCGCCGTGTTAAAGGAATCGGCGGATGCGATTAAGGAGCATCAGCCACCCCTGTTCCGCAATTGCAGCGGCTATATGTTGCGAGGAATTCTAAACAGCCAACGCCTTGATTTTCCGCGTCTGATAGCGGGAGCCGAAGGAACGCTGGGCATGGTGACGGAAGTCACGCTGCACACGATGCCGATCTCTCGGTTTCGCGGAATGACGGTGCTGATGTTTGGCAGCATGGATGCTGCATTACGGGCCATGCAGTTGTTGCTGATTCTTGAACCCAGTGCGTGCGATCTGCTGGACCGCCGGTTGCTGAGCCTTGGGCGAGATGCCGATATTCGCTTTATGGACATCGTCCGTTCTGATGCGGAGGCCGGGTTGTTTATGGAGTTCAATGGCGTCAGTCAGGAAGACGTCGAACGGCGAATCGCGAGTGCTCGCATTCTGTTGGAATCTACCGATTACCAGCATGTCGCCACAAAGACGGCTTACGATTCCGCAGACATTGAACTGCTCTGGTCGTTGCCTGGAAGTGTTGTATCGCTGCTTGCCGGGCTGAAAGGCAGTTCCCGCCCTCTTCCGTTTGTGGAAGATATCGCCGTTCCCCCCGAATCGATCTCCCGGTTTCTGACTCTGGCTCAGAAGACTTTTCAAAAACACGAAGTCACGGCAACCTTGTATGCGCACGCAGCATCGGGCCAACTGCATTTAAGACCTATGCTGCCCGTGCCGCAACCGGGACATTGCGAGCAGATTGAAGCGATTGCTCGAGACCTTTATCGTCACGTTAAGTCAGTGGGTGGCACGATAAGTGGAGAACACGGCGACGGGCTGTCTCGAACGGCCTTTATTCGGACTCAGTACGGTCCGTTGTATCGAGCGTTTCAGCAGGTTAAAGATATCTTTGATCCTCAACACCTGTTGAACCCCGATAAGATTGTCAGTAATGATGGTCAGCTGACAATTCGTCACATTCGAAATTCTGTGGCGGTTGCCGAACCTGATGCGGAATCGGTCCAGACGGCTTTGCTTCCGATTCTGCAGTTGAACTGGAGCAACCAGGAAGCCATGGATACGGCCACACGCTGCAACGGGTGTGGTTCGTGTCGCACTCTGGAAGAAAGCCTGAGAATGTGTCCATTCTTTCACCAGGAACAGGTGGAAGAAAACAGTCCTCGCAGCAAGGCCAACCTGATGCGTCGCATGGTCAGCGGCGAAGAGGAATTCGAAGTGATGGCGACGGACGAAGCCAGACGCGTCGCCGAAAGCTGCTTTAACTGCAAGCAGTGTGAACTGGAATGCCCTTCAAACGTTGATATCCCGCACCTGATGCTGGAAGCGAGAGCTCAAAACGTGGCTGTTCATGGTCTGAATAAGACCGATTGGTTGTTGTCGCGTTTTCATACTTACGCTAGATTTGCTTCTCGATTTACGATGGTGACCAATCGCGTACTGCGATACGGAGTGTTCCGGTCGATTCTGAAGAAGACGATTGGCATTGCCGAACAACGCCGCATGCCACGATTTTCCAATCGTCCGTTTATGCGTTCGGCTAGAGTTCGCAGCGAACACAATACGGCTGACCCCACATCGCCGACTCCCACCGTTGTGTATTTTGTGGACTACTTTGCCAACTACCACGACCCGGATTTGGCCGAAGCTTTTGTTCGCATTCTGCAGCACAACGGTTTTCGGGTTCACATTCCGCAAAAACAGCTGGTATCGGGAATGGCGATGATTGCTGTGGGAGACCTTGTGGCCGCCAGAGAAGTTGCTGAAAACAATATTTCGGAACTTAGCGAATCCGCCCGAGAAGGTTTTCCGATCGTCTGCACAGAACCTTCGGCCGCGCTTTGTCTGAAGAAAGAATATCCGCTGCTGTCGGAACATCGTGATGCGGGAATTGTGGCCCAACAGACGTTTGATGCGGGAAATTTTTTGTGGGACCTTCACCAGCGAGGCAAGTTGAAAGTCGATTTCGAACAGCAGAAGATGAAGGTCGCCTATCATACGCCGTGTCATGTGAAAGCGTTGGGGACGAATGCCGGGCTGTGCAAACTGCTGGAACTTATCCCTGGCGTTGAAGTTGTACGGATTGAAAAGGGTTGCAGTGGAATGGCTGGCACCTTTGGTCTGGCGGCGGAACACTTTGAACAGTCCATCGCCATCGGTCGCCCGCTGATCGACGAAATGAAGACAATTCATGTCAACGCAGGCGTTACCGATTGCAGCAGTTGCCGAATGCAAATGGAACAGGAAGCTTCGATCCCCACAATTCATCCTTTGAAGATATTGGCTCTGGCGTATGGATTGATGCCGGAACTTGAGGCGAAGCTGAAACGCCGCCCATTCGGGAATGTGATGTCATGAAAATCAGCGTCCAGCTGTTTGCGGCTGCCAAAGAAGCCGTCGGGTATTCGCCTCTGGAAGTAAACATTGCTGACAACGCACGCATCGCCGATTTGCGTGATGCGATTGTGAATAAGGCGACCGGATTGCTGCCGATGAGCGACAATCTGCTGTTCGCAGTGAACAATCAATACGCTGGTGACGACTGTTTGCTTCAGCCAAACGACGAAGTTGCCTGTTTTCCGCCTGTAAGTGGCGGCTGAGTCGACTGTGTCGGTTGACGTTGTGACATGCCAACCGTGATCATAGAGTCGTGCTGACGTGTGGATGCGTCAGGTCTTTCACGTGTGTTGCTGTACTGTCGACGCAGGTTGCGACAAATTCCGCGTGAACCTGTCGTCGCGTTTGCTGCTTACGACTGGTCAATCTTATTGGCTGCGAGGATTGCGATTCAGGTTGTTTAAGAGCTTTTACAACAGGCAAGGATTCTTTAATTTCATGAGACTAAAATTTATCAATGTTTCACTCTTCATATTGGCCGCACTGATTGGCAAGACGTGCCAGGCGGCGAATACTGAAAAGCGTCCAAACATCATTTTCATCTTTACCGACGATCATGCTCCTCACGCGATTGGAGCCTACGATGGTTGGCTGAAAGACATTAACCCGACACCCAACATCGACAAGCTGGCTGCGGACGGAATGTTGTTTCGCAACAGCTTCTGCACCAACAGCATTTGTGGTCCAAGTCGAGCCGTCATTCAGACGGGCAAGCATAGCCACCTGAATGGCTTTATGGATAACGGTGATCGATTTGATGGTAATCAGCAAACGTTTCCCAAGCTGCTGCAAAAATCCGGCTATTCCACAGCTATGATCGGCAAATGGCATCTGGGTACGGATCCTCAGGGCTTCGACTTCTGGAAAGTGTTGCCAGGCCAGGGAGCCTATTACAACCCAGCGTTTAAGACTCAAAAAGGCCGCGAAGTTGTTGAAGGTTATTGCACGGACATCGTCACGGATATGGCTTTGGGCTGGCTGAAGGAAAACGCCAAAGGTGATAAGCCATTTATGTTGATGTGCCAGCACAAGGCACCTCACCGAACATGGATGCCGGCTTTACGACATCTGACGTTGTACGACGATGTTGCCATTCCGGAGCCGGCCACGCTGTTTGACAATTACGAAGACAATGCCAGCCCGGCTCGCCACCACGAAATGGGAATCGACGGCCATCTGAATCTGGTAGCCGACTGTTTTGGTCCGGAACTTCCGGGTTGGAATCCCAACAGCAAATCGATGGATCGTTCCGGGTTGAAAAATCTGGAAGTGATGACACCCGCTCAGCTGGCTGCCTGGAATGCTGCTTTTGAGCCCAAAAACAACGAGCTACGCAAGTTGAATCTCAGCGGCAAAGAACTGGTGCGTTGGAAATATCATCGTTACATTCGCAACTATCTTCGTTGTATCAAAGGCGTGGATGAAAGCGTTGGACAGTTGATGGACTTCCTGAAGCAGAACAACCTGGAAGAAAATACGATTGTTATTTATTCATCAGATCAGGGTTTCTATCTTGGCGATCACGGCTGGTTTGATAAACGCTGGATGTACGAAGAATCTTTGAAGATGCCTTTGATTGTGAAGTGGCCAGGCGTTGCCAAACCGGGCAGTGTTAACACTGATCTTGTTCAAAACCTGGACTACGCAGAAACGTTTCTGGAAGTGGCGGGCGCTGCAGTTCCTGAAGATATGCAGGGCAAATCACTGGTGCCGCTGTTAAAGGGCGAAACGCCTGCTGACTGGCGAAAATCCATCTATTACCACTACTACGAATATCCCAGCGTTCACATGGTCGCTCGCCATAACGGAATTCGCAATGAACGTTACAAGCTGATTCAGTTCTATCAGTTTGGCGAATGGGAGTTTTACGATCTTGAAAAAGACCCGGATGAGTTGCAAAACGAATACTCGAATCCGGACTATGCAGACATCGTGAAGTCGCTGAAAGTCGATCTGGAAAAGCTTCGTGTGCAGTACAACGACACGTCGGACATGCAGGTGATGTCGAAGGAGTGGCAATCGACAGTTCGTGAGAGCCATTGATTTTCATTGCTGTTGAACTGGAAGCATGGTGCGGCGAACAAGGATGTTCGTCGCACTTTTTGTTTGAATCTTTTGTAACTGTTTGGCAAGCGGAAACTGAGTCTATGAGCTACGACTGCATCATCATTGGCGGTGGACACAACGGGCTTGTCTGTTCGTCGTATCTGGCAAAAGCCGGTTGGAAGGTGCTTGTTCTGGAGCGCCGCCCCATGGTCGGCGGCGCTTGTGTGACGGAAGAATTGTGGCCAGGCTTCAAGGTGTCTACGGCTGCATATGTGGTGAGTTTACTGCTGCCTGAAATTGAACGGGACATGCAGTTGCAGAAGTACGGGTATGAAGTACTGCGACGCGTTCCGTCTTCGTTCACACCATTTGAAGACGGACGCTCGTTGATTCTTGGCCCGGATGCGGAACAGAATCGGCGTGAAATCAGCAAGTTCTCAATCAATGACGCAGAAGCATGGCCAAAGTATGAAGGGTTGTTGACGGCAGTTGCCGAGAAGCTGGAACCAATTCTAAGTGCGACGGCACCCGATCTGTTACCGCTGCCGAAGACGTGGCGTCGTCGTTCTTTGGGAAAGAAAATTCGCGATGCTCGAACGGCTCATAGCCTGTACAAGGCATTTGAATCATTGGGCGAAACCATGCCCGAAGCAATTGAATTATTAACGGGAGCGGCTCGCCCAATTCTTGACCGCTGGTTTGAATCGCCCGAACTGAAAGGCACACTGGCGACAGATGCCGTCATTGGAAATTTTCAATCCGTGGCAGCTCCCGGAACCGCGTATGTGTTGCTGCACCATGTCATGGGATCGTCCGGGGGAGCTCGCGGCGTTTGGGGCTATGTAAAAAGTGGCATGGGTGCGTTGTCGGAAGCGATGGCGTCGTCAGCGCGTGAGGCTGGCGTTGAGATTCGCACAAATTCATCGGTGGCGGAAATTCTTGTCAGTGCTGGCAAAGTGCGGGGTGTGCGTTTGGATAATGGTGAAGAACTGGCGGCCGGTTGTGTTGCATCGAACGTCGATGCCAACCTGACCTTTCGAAAGATGCTGGACGAAAGTCATCTTCCGGATCACTTTGTAAAGGCCGTTGATCGCATCGATTACAGCAGTGCCACCATGAAGATAAATCTGGCGCTGAAAGAACTTCCAGACTTTACGTGTATGCCGGGTAAGGACGTTGGTCCTCAGCATTGTGGCACCATTCATATCAACGCCGGAATTCAGGATATCGAAAATGCCTGGTTTGATGCTCAACAAGGTATTCCTTCGCGAAAGCCAATTGTTGAAATGACGATTCCAACATCAGTGGATCGGTCGATTGCACCGGACGGCCATCATGTGGCTTCTTTGTTCGTGCAATACGCGCCTTATCAGTTAGCAAACGGACAATGGGACGAAGCTACAAAGAACGCATTCGCCGACCAGTGCCTGAACGAAATCGCCAGGTATGCACCCAACATTCGCGACGCCGTTTTGCATCGGCAGATTCTGTCGCCCGTTGATCTGGAATCTGTGTATGGGCTGACAGGTGGCAACATCTTTCAGGGGGCGATGCCGTTGCATCAGCTGTTCAGTATGCGTCCCGTGCCAGGCTGGGCCGACTATCGAACTCCGGTTGATCGCCTGTACCTGTGCGGCAGTGCGGCTCATCCGGGCGGAGGCGTCATGGGTGCCTGCGGTCGGAATGCCGCCATGGAAATGTTGCGAGACGGGCGATAGATTTGTGGCGTTAAATTAATCTGCGCGTCACAGGGCACGAACACGGGCCCAAGCATTGTCTGTGCATGCATCTTAGTTCGGGCTGGAGATCTGCTTCAGGTAGTAAGCAAGATCTTTTTGCAGCTGCAGCAGGTTTTGCCAATTCACCCACGGAACTTCCACGAAAGCGTCAGGAGTCGGTTCTTCACCTTCGGCGGCTTCAAAAGCGACGTCTCTAAGTCGTTCGTGAATGTAGGCCAGAACATCGCTGGCGCGTGCTCGCTGGCTGGGTTCCAGATTCGTTGGCAAAGGCGGCGCGCCTGCGGGGAATAGTGGTATTTGCAGGTTTTCCGGAGTCACATCCGCAGACACCTGAAGATCTTTCGAAGATCCTCCCATCGCGTAATGGTCTGAAAGATATTTCAGAGGATTCAGCGAGGCGACTTCGATACCGATTGCTTTAGCATATCCGGCAATCTGTTCGTCGCTGCCGTAAAGCAGTGTGCAGCGACCAATTTGAATATGGTCGCCCGGCTGAAGCACTCGCAACTGCACGGGATGTCCGTTGACGCGGCTGCCATTTGTGCTGTTGAGATCTGTCAGAATGATCTGTCCGCGATCTTCCTGCAGCTTGGCATGAACGCGGCTTACTCGTTCATCGTTTAACTGGATAACATTGTCTTCTTCTCTGCCGATTGTAACGGGAGTGGAAAGCTGGTCGTAAATACGACCTCGCTCCAGCCCTTCAAGAACTGACAGGGTCAACAATGTCATCGAAGTGATCCGATTTCTAATTCGTTTGTTTGGCTCATGGCCATAAGTCTATTGATAGAGCGGGCTTGTACGTGACTTCCACGGATCTTCGCGCTGCTTAACGTATGCATCAAAGAAGTCTGCAATGTTTTGTTCCATTGTTGTTTTGGCCTTGTCCAGCAGAAAGCCCTCAGCCGTGTATTTTTTGTCGCCAGCTTCACCAACGATTTTGCGAGCGGCGTCGGTTGTGTTTTTGAGTTCCAGGAACTTGAACACTGACTGCGCAGATTTTTCTTCGCTGCGGTCTGATGAGTTGTAGTACACATTGACGGCGATCCCCTTGGACGGATCAGCGATGCCTCGCGTAATCGCTGTTGTATTGATTCCTCGAACAGGCGACCTTGGGCTGAGCATCATGATTGCTCGCACATCCTGTCCTTTGGGCGTTCTGGCTGCCAACGTGGGAGCGTCCGGCCACGGCTTCTTCAGCCAATCGCTGAGTGTGAAGGCCGATGCGACCATGCAGCTGGAACCAGCAGCGGCAATCCCAAGTTTTCGGATGTTAAGCTTTTCGTTCTGATGTTCTTTCAGAAGAAAGTCTTTGACAGCTTCAAGGTCCTGAGTCGCCATCAGAGCGTAGTCGTTAGTGCCCAGCTTTGTGTATTTTTCACGCTCCGATTCTTCAACGTCAGGAACGCTTTCGCCATGTTTTCTAAGGTCGACTGTAACCACCGCAAAGTCTTTTTTCTGCAGCACTTTTGCCATGCTTTCCCAGACCTTGCGAGTTCGGCTGGCAGAATCTTCAATTCCTTCGGCGCTGGGAATCAGGATGACTACGGGGGCTTCTTTCCCCTTGCTGGATGGGAAGTACGTTATGTGTATGGGCCATCCATCTGCTGCGCTAAGCGTATGATCAACGGCTGAAGCATTTGCCTGAGCACGCGCGTCGGCTGTCAGGAAGGAAAGCCCGAAACATACGGTGAAGATCGCGAGAAATTTTGCAGGTAGTTTCATACTGACATCCTCATCCATCTAGATCTCATCTGCCATTCAACGTTGTTGTTATGGCGGCACGTCGAATACACGCCAAAAAGGGGGATTTAGCGCAAGTCTAGTCTACGTCTCGTTATAAGAGCGGTCAAATCATCCAGAATGCGAACCGTAACGCTTCCGGCAGCCTTGAAAGCAAAAACAGGCGATTCTGGAATAGGAAATATGAACTTTATGGCGTTCTGATTGAAAAACGTGAGGGGAAACCCGCCTTTCTGCTGCAGTGTTGTTGCGGCGATGAGGCGTGTTTGCAGAATCGTTTTACTTGATACAGAAGTAAGTTTGGCCGACCTGTTTCGATTGGCCAAAGCCGGGTATGCCAGCATTTATGGCTGGCGATCCATTCAGGATACAGGTGTACCCTGCTCTCTCCGATTTCGTCGCATTGTTCAGTCTGCTGTGGGAAGAAATTTCAGCAGGCTGGCAACCGTTTCCGGACGCGATTCGGCGATGTTTTCAACTGGATCCGGGCTGGTGCGAATATCGTAGAGTTCAATATGGCTTGCCTGTTCACGCTTGTTCGGATCACGTTTGTTTGGGTTAACAATCAGGCGATAACTTTGATCGCGGATGCTAACCGATTTCTGCCAATAGCTGATTGCTACGGGTTTGACGGATTCGGCTTCGCCGGTTAACAAAGGCTTCAGGCTGATTCCGTCCAGTGGCTTGCTTGTTCTGGTGAAACCTGGCTGGCATAGATCAATCAAAGTTGGGTAAATGTCGATCGATTCCACCAGCGCCTGGCATGGTGTTCCAGGTTGCGAAACTCCCGGGGCACGGATAATCAGCGTGCTTTTGTTGGCCCGTTCAAACGGACTGTGCTTGCCCCAGATGGCGGTGTCTCCAAGGTGCCACCCGTGATCTCCCCAGACCACGACGATGGTGTTTTTGTCCAATCCGCTTTCTTTTAGTTCCGAAAGTACTCGACCAACCTGGCGATCCACGTAACGCACGCACGCCAGATATGCTCGCCGAGCCTGCAAAGAATCCGCTTCGCTAAGCGGCCAGGTTTTCTTCATGCCGGAAGCGTATTTATAGAACTCACCGCTTTTGTGCCAGTGAGGCGAATCTGATTTTTCGGGCGCTGCAATTGGCGGAATGGCCTTTTGTCGAAATGCGTCCCAGTCTTGTTTGGGTGCCACAAAGGGCAAGTGTGGCTTGAAGAATCCCAGCCCCATAAAGAACGGTTTGTCGGATTGCCTCAGCACTTTCAGTTGCTTAATCGCAGCGGTAGCCATCATACCGTCGGGCAGGTCGTCGTCATTTTCGACGGTGAATTCCATCAGGTCCTTATTGTTATTTCCGTCTTCTCGATGGCGTCCATTTGCATACGCGAAAAAGATTCCCCAGCCGCGCTTCCAGTCGCCAAACGGTGTGAGTTTGTCGTCCCATGCATGAGGCATTTCATCGCGACCGTCGCCCTTGCCGTTGTATTCGTAGACGCGACCGTCTGCGGTGTGTGAGATCTTTCCAATAAGCGTTGTGTGATAGCCGCTGCGTCGGAACAGTTCCGGCATCGACTGAGCGCCCGGTTGTTGTTTCACATTCAATGCCGTTTTGCCGGAATACATGGCGCCGTTGCCGAGTGCTCCTGAAGTGGCTGGGCTTTGGCCGGTCAGCATGGCGTATCGAGAAGCTCCGCAGGTCGCGACCTGAACGAAGTGATTTGTGAACAAAGTTCCTTCGCTGGCCAATTGGTCCAGGTGAGGGCTTTCCACATATGATAGTCCATAGCATCCAAGCTCTGTCCGGAGATCGTCGATCGCGATAAACAGCACGTTGGGAGATTCCGCCGCCGATAGAGTTCCGGCAAGACCGATAATCGCGAACGCCGGAATCCATTTTCTAAAAATGCTGCGTACGTATGCCGTCATGAAAGTTTCTTTCTGGTCAGAAAACAGCGATGATTAAGCGGCAAACTAGAATTGGAATCAACGTAGAACCGCGTTTGGTGAGCGTCATTTTGAACAGGCGTGGACCGGAATACAACGCAAGTGTTCCAGCTTGCGAAACAGCTCGTTTATTCTGGCGATATTAAGTGCGGTGGGCGTACCGGAAATTGACGGCAACACAATCTGAGCGGTGGGTATCCGAAACCAATTGGGTGGCGGCTAAGAAAAGTGTCAAAGCTGTCAGGAACACTTGAGTGAGTTTGAACACGGTTGCTGCAGGAAAGATTTTAACCATAATGAAGTCCGTCCCAATCGAAAATTCGTGGAGCTTCTGTCCACGCTGCGGCACCAGGTCTGAAGTTGCATCCGGCAATCCATTTGCCTGCAGTGAGTGCAGGTATACTCACTATTTCAGTCCATGTACGGCAGTCGGAGCGTTGATTGTTGATGCGTCAAATCAAATGCTGTTTATTGTTCGTGGCAAAGATCCCGGCAAGGGAAAACTGGGACTGCCGGGCGGATTTGTTGACTCGAAAGAAACCGCCGAAACCGCTTTGATTCGTGAGATCAAAGAAGAGCTTAATTTGGATGTTTCAGGCTTTGAATATCTGGCGTCGTTTCCCAATGAATATGCGTATGGTGGCGTGATTATTCCTGTGACGGATCTGTTCTTTGTTACTCGAGTTGCAAGTCTGGAAAACATTGTGATTCAGGAAGTGGAAGTTCACGACTGGAAGTTTCTGAATGTGCAGGATGTCCTCGCGGATATGCTGGCCTTCAGAACTCACGAACAGGCAATCGAGGCATTTCGGTCGGCGAATTCGGAGCACGGCGACGCGACGTTTGGAGTAGGCGTTGGCAGCCGCAGGTTCAAATGACTTGCTGAGGCTGCTTATGGGCTTTTGGTAGTGATCGAGCTGACCTGGTGCTCTTTTATATCTTCATTTTGGGTTAGCCGGAGTCGCCAGACTTCGAAGTTCGACTGTAAGTGGCGTGAACTCTGCCGAGTCCAGTTACAGCAACCGCCCCGAATTTTTAACGGTGACAAAGCACGAGTTGAGTTCGGTCCAAAAAAAATGGCTGGCTTCCGTGAAGAAGCCAGCCATTGAATTAACTTGCGAAACGACCGTTGAGATTACTCAGCTGGTGTTTCTTCTGTTGCGTCGGTGTCGGCAGCAGCTTCAGGAGCTGCTTCTGCTTCTTCCGGCTTTTCTTCGTCGGCAGCAGAACCGCCCATGCTGAACAGTGGGCCAGCACCGGCTCCCATTCCGCCCTTCAGGTCCTCTGGTCGTTTTGTTGCTGTCGTTGCAGCAGCTCCGCCAACGCCACCACCAGCGGTTGCGCCCGCTTCGCCAGCAGCTTCGGCAGCTGCAGCTTCACGAATTTCTTCGTCTGAACGGCAGCTCAGGCCGATCTTGCGATCAGCGGTGTCGACTCGAAGAATGCGAACTTCCAGTTCATCGCCAACGTTGACCATGCTTTCAGGGTGTTCAACCTTGTGGTCAGCCAGTTCAGAAACGTGAAGCAGGCCTTCCAGTTCGTCTTCCAGTTCTACAAACACGCCAAAGTTGGTGATCTTTGTGACCTTGCCTTTGACGCTGCTGCCTGGGCTGTACTTTTCTGGAATCGTTGTTTCCCATGGGTCATCAGCAAGCTGCTTCAGGCCCAGAGCGATACGACGACGATCCTGATCGACAGACAGAATTTCGCATTCAAGCGGCTCGCCCTTTTTGAGCATTTCGTTTGAGTGTGCGATTTTGCGAGTCCACGACATGTCGCTGATGTGCAGCAGGCCGTCAACGCCTTCTTCCAGTTCAATAAACGCACCGTAGTTGGTGAGGTTACGAACGGTACCCGAAACTTTGGTTCCGACGGCGTATTTGTCAACAACGTTGTCCCATGGGTTGGACTGAGTCTGCTTCATACCCAGAGAAATTTCCTGCTTCTCTTCGTTGATGCCCAGAACCATCACTTCAACGACGTCGCCAATGCTGACCAGTTCGCTTGGGTGGTTAACGCGACGTGTCCATGACATTTCGCTGATGTGAACCAGACCTTCGATACCGTCTTCCAGTTTGACAAACGCACCGTAAGACAGCACGTTGACAACTTCGCCCTTGATAACAGTGTCCACTGGATACTGTTCTGCGACGTTTTCCCATGGACTCTTTGTCTTCTGCTTCAGACCAAGAGCGATCTTTTCTTTTTCGTAATCGATGTTCAAAACCATCACTTCGATCTTTTCGTCGATCTTGACCATTTCGGTCGGATGGTTGATTCGTCCCCAGCTCATGTCGGTGATGTGCAGCAGGCCATCGATACCGCCAAGGTCCACGAACGCACCGAAGTCTGCAATGTTCTTGACGGTACCCTGACGCAGGTGGCCGATTTCCAGAACTTCCAGCAGAGCTTTCTTTTCTTTTTCGCGAGCTTCTTCGATCAGGCGACGTCGAGAAACAACGATGTTTCGTCGAGCTTCGTCGATCTTAAGAATCATGCATTCAATATCGTTGCCGATGTAGTCTGCAATGTCGGAAGGTCGACGAACGTCAACCTGACTGGCTGGCAGAAAGACGTTGACGCCGTTCTTGACAACCATGTCGCCGTCCATTTCGCGACCGATGGCAACCAGAAGACCACCTTTGATCTTGCGAACAACCGGGCCCTTGACGATGTCGCCTTCGTTGTGTGTCTTGATGATGTCTTCCCAATCGCGTACGCGACGGGCTTTTTTCATCGACAGAACGATCAGGCCAATGCTGTCTTCGAATTCTTCAAGCAGAACCTCGATCTTTGAGCCAACGGCTGGAAGAACTTCACCGTCTTCCCATTCTTCGCGTTGGATCACTCCTTCGCTCTTGTATCCAATATCAACGACTACTTCTTCAGAATCGACGCGGACAACTGTGCCCACAAGGATGTCGTTGATGTCGTAGGTCTGAGCTTCTTCGTTAATGACGTCTTCGAGCATGTCGAACGAGGCGTCCATGACTGCCTCAAGTTCTGTGTCGTCTACATCAAATTCACGAAGGAGGTGACGGTCTACCATTGTAAAAGCCTGAAACTAATGCTCGCTGCGACAATCGCAACGATACATGTTAAAAGGGTGAATGCCAGCTGCCTGGCGGCGAACATACGCCGCAAACCGAAACACGGAAGCTAGTTGCGAACCGGGCATAGTATCGAATTACCTTAACCACGTCCAGTACTTGAATCGGTCAGATTGGCCGGAAAAACCAGCATTTCGAATACAGTTTCCCCGATTCGAACAGCTGTCAGCTCTTTTGCAGCTTGCCTATTCTCATTCGTGAAAACCGGCGACCAAATACGCTTCAATTACGGAATGTGAAACTACAGCACCCGGAATACGCGCATTCGGGAAACACTGAGCACTTCCTGGGCGGCGGTGGTAGTTCGCGGGCAATTGCTTGCCTATTATCTGAAACCATCAATCCGGCTGAATGAGGCAAGACGTTGTTTGAACGAAATTCGCGACTGCCCATGATGTCGGAGATACGCGTCACAACAGTTCGTTTGTTGTCTTGCCGCCAACTATGCTCACACATTGTGAGCACGTTTTTTCCGCACCTGTCTTAAATAAAATTTCAATCAGCGAAAAGGAATCTTCCGACGATGTCGAAGGACGATCAGAATTCTGCCAACGAAAACGCCCGAAAGCCCAAGGTTGATCGTTTCGAAAAGGTGCGGCTTGAAAAACTCGACAAAATCGTCGAAATGGGTTTCGACCCGTTCGGCCAGCGATTTGACGATCACCTTTCCATCGCTGAAGCTCGCGAGCTGGTTCCCGAAGCGTCGGGCGAAGCTGGTCCCGTGTGCCGCGCGGCGGGCAGAATCATGCTGCGACGCAAAGCGGGTAAGCTGAGATTTTACGATATCAAAGACCAGACCGGACGCATTCAGCTGCTGTTTTCCAGAGGCGACCTTTCGGAACAACAATGGGAACTGATGGGCCACCTTGACCTGGGCGACTTAATCGGCATCGACGGAATCGCGTGGCGGACCGACAGCGGTGAGTGCTCAATCAAGGTTCAGAAGCTCACAGTGCTGTGCAAGTCGCTCGCTCAGCCTCCGGAAAAATATCACGGTCTGGAAGACGAAGAAACCAAACTGCGCCAGCGCTACAGCGATCTTATTTACGGTGAAGGCGTGCTGGAACGCATGCTGAAGCGTTCGTCGATTCTAGACTCAATCCGCCAGACTCTGCGAGCTCACAAGTTCAACGAAGTGGAAACTCCGGTGTTGCATTCCATTGCCGGTGGAGCCGCCGCGCGTCCGTTTATTACTCACCACAATGCTCTGGATATGGAGCTGTATCTGCGAATCGCGTTGGAACTTCACCTGAAGCGATTGATGGTCGGTGGTATCGAACGAGTGTACGAAATTGGTCGAGTGTTCCGAAACGAAGGTGTCGACAAGACGCACAATCCGGAATTCACGATGATCGAAATCTATCAGGCTTACGGCGACTATCGATCGATGATGGATTTGACCGAAGAATTGGTTGTGAACGCGGCCAAAACCGTCAGCGATTCACTGGTGCTGCCATGGGGGCCGGACGGAGACACAATCGACCTGACTTCGCCGTGGGAACGAAAAACTTATGGCGAGTTATTCGAAAAGCACGCAGGCTGCGACATGAGAGACACCGCTGCCGTGGCTGCGGTTGCCGCAAAGCACGGTATCGAAGTGGAAGGTCGCCATCCTGACGTTGTTGTTAGCGACGTGTTTGAAGCGACTGTTGAAGACCATCTGGTGGGGCCGATTTTCGTAACTGATTATCCCGCTTCCATTTGCCCTTTGACGAAACGCAAGCAGGATGACCCCAACATTGCAGAACGCTTTGAATTGTTCGTGAAGGGGATGGAACTTGCCAACGCCTACACCGAACTAAACGATCCTCGACTGCAGGAAGAACTGTTTCTGACTCAACTGGACGGCATGTCGGAAGAAGATTCCATGGCGAAGATGGATCACGATTTTATTCGAGCACTTAAAGTTGGCATGCCGCCAGCCGGTGGTCTGGGAATCGGCATCGACCGTCTGGTGATGCTGCTGACGAACAGCCACAAAATCGGCGATGTTATTTTCTTTCCGCTGTTGCGACACGAACAACCCGCCGGTGGTGTTCCGAAAGAAACCGAATAGCGGCCGATTTGAAGCACCACACGCACGTCCCCGTTTCGATTGTGCGTATTCAAGTTACGTAAATTTTGACGCACCTGCGTCTGATACTTTTGGAAATGAGAGAAGCAATCAAATGATTACAGTTGGAATGAACTATCAGGTTATTGAAGGCAAGCAACAGGACTTCGAAGATAAGTTTGCTGGCGTCATTGACGCATTGAATGCGGCAGACGGTCACACGAAATCGAGCCTGTGGAAAGACGTTGCTGATGGAGCGTCTTATCTGATTACCAGCGAATGGACGGATGAAAACGCATTCACCGAATTCATTCGCAGCGACGCCTTCCGCGCTGTGACGAACTGGGGCAAAGAGCAAATTCTTGCCGGTCGACCTCAGCACAAGATCTACAAGAACTGATTCGACATCGTTTGAGTTGGTAATTCGTAAGTCGTGCACAAATTTGAAAATGCCGGTGGGCACCATCCACCGGCATTTTTTATTCAGCTGACCATCAGTCTGGGTTGGTCGCAATCGGCCAAATTTTCCAGCGTGCAGACCTGGCGAGCGCCTGATTCACCTGGTGGCTGCACTCGGGGTCGTCCCATCCGAACTCCGGGGAAACCAGTTCGCCGATTTTCTGAAGCAGTTGGACATTCAATTGCGTTAGTAACATGAGCGGTACGCGACGTCTTAAAATGTCGACAAGGCTGACCGCATTTTCGCTGGCGGCCGCGTAGACCAATTCGGCTTTGCAAAACGGCAGGTCGGGCACGATGCGTTCAGCCAGTTCGGGACGGATGGCGACAAGTTGCAGTAAGTGTTCTGTGTTTGCTCCGTGTCGGCGAGCACAGGTTTCTGCCGAATGCTCGTCCATGCCCTGTGCGACGGCTTTTCTGCAAACGTTCTGCATCCATGTTGCGAACTTCTCATTCGGCGACCACGCCATTTTGAGTTCTGACCATGTTCGTCGAGTGCGACGATTAAGCTTCGTCAAAATATGGTTGACGGCAGAAGTAGCGTCGATTCTCGCCGACGTGTACTTGCCTCCCAACGACGTCATTAGCCCCGGAATCGTTTCCTCAAACGACCATTCGCGAGAAACGCCGGATGCGGATTGATCCGCTTCGTTCTGTAAAGTTCGCAGTCCCACATACGCACCGTGAACTTCGGTGCGGCTCCACCGCGTTTTTAGATAGCCATTGGCCGCGTCCAGCAGATAATTGATGTCCTGCGATTCGACGCGCACATCGGCTGGATTGCCACTGTAGTCGGTGTCTGTTGTTCCCAGTAAAGTGCGACCGTACCACGGAATTAAAAAGAACACTCGCCCATCACTTTTTGCCGTCAGCAATACGGCATTGTTTGAAGATAACGGAGGCATTACCAAATGAACGCCCTTTGTTAATCGAACTCGACATGCGTTTTGTGGTTCTTCGCCCAGACCAAATTGCTGAAACACCCATGGTCCGGCGGCGTTGATTACAATTGAAGCGTGAACGTCAAAGGTTTCTCCCGTCAGCCGGTCATTTAATCGCACGCCGGTTGCTCGACCTGCGGCTTTAAGAAGTTCGGTGGCCGTCATATAGTGACATGCGGTGACTCCGTTTTGCATGGCAGTGTCAACCACTTCCAGCACCATGCGGAAATCATCTGTGCCGCAATCGCCGTAGCTGAAGCCCGCCACCAGGTTATCTGATGACAAGGCTGGTTCCTGTTGGACAAGTTGAGCGGCCGAAAATGATTGTCGCCTGCCAACCGGTTGATTTCTTCCGGCCAATAGATCGTACAGCCACAACCCGGCTTTCAGTTGCAGTTTCCCAACTCGCGAATCGCGATAAACGGGCAGTAGAAATCGCAGGGGACGCACTTGATGAGGCAGCAGGCGGTTGAGTTCTTTTCGTTCCTGCAGGGATTTTCGCACCAGCCCGAATTCGTAGCGTTCCAGATAACGCAATCCTCCGTGGAGCAGTTTTGACGACGAAGACGATGTCGCGCTGCCCCAGTCGGACTTTTCCACCAAAGCGACTTTCAGCCCCGACAACGCTGAGTACAGGGCCATCCAACTGCCGTAGATGCCTCCACCAATAATCACGACGTCAAACGGTCCGGTTTTGAGTTTGCTGACATCACGAATCATGTGGAAGTCGTTTGTGTTGTTTCAGTATTTGGCGAGTGCGTTCGGGGTGATTGGTGATGATGGCTGAAACGCCGATATCCCAGGCCTTGATCACGTCTTCCACATCGTTGCAGGTGAAACACGAAGACACCAGCCCACTGTTATGAATCAGTTGGACTATCTGCGGTGTCAGTTGGCTGATTTTACCGTCCACTGCTGTTAGCCAGGGCATTGAAGCCAGTTTAGCGGCCGTTAAAGTTTCCGGCTGATTTGTGTTCAGCACCAGGCTTATTTCGGGAGCGATGGCATGAATCGACTCCAGCACAGAACAGTCAAAACACAAAACGGCCACCGTTGATGAGATGTTGCGTTGCCTGATTGCGTCGACAATCGCATCAATCAGAATTTGAATTTTGTCGGGCGAAAGTTCGCTGGCCTTGACTTCCAGCAACAGCGGGCAGCTTTTGCTGAAGGATTCCAGCAATTCATCGAGTGTCAGCAGGCGTTGGTCGGCAAACGTTCCAGACAACCAGCTTCCGATGTCCAGCTGTTTCAACACAGATAGAGACGTTTCGGCAATCTTCACGCCGGCATGCCAATAGCGATCCAAAACGGTGTCGTGGCAAACCACAACCTGGTCGTCGCCAGTTAACTGCACATCAAATTCAATCGCATCTGCCGCACCGGCCACAGCCGCCTCAAATGCCGCTCGAGTGTTTTCCGGACAAACATCAGAAACACCCCGATGAGCCACAATCCATCGTTGGAAAGAATCAGGAAACATGCGGTCAACTTGTGAGGCCGTTGGAGAGTCGCGAGCATCATCGCCGGTGGTATGTCGGGGCACGCTGAGCGTTGAAACGCCGGCAAGAAACCACAAAATCAAATTCCGTTTCAAAATTTCCGTTACGTTCAATCCCCGTCCCGTAGGGACCCAATGTCGGTAGAAAAAAACACCCAACACCAACCACCTAAATTCATATTCAACGTTCTGCGTACCGACATTTTTTCCGCCGTTCAACGGAACATGTTGGCGTCCGTTAACGGTCGGAAACTCGCAGCTTGAATTCGTCGCTGTTGCCGACCAGTTCTGGTGCGTACATGCCTTCGATCTTTGTTGGCAATGCAGACACTCGCTGGCTCGGCATTTCAGCTCGGATTCGATAGCTGATGCTGTGTTGACCTCGAGCCAGCGTGCTTAGGAAAAAGCTGACTCGATCGTCACGCAGTTCCCGGTACGCTCGCAGACCTTCATACACATAGCCGCTGCGTTGGTCGTCCAGTTCGAAGCCGCTGGCTTTACGGTCTTCCAGCAGCAGGTACTCATAGTCGTTCTTGCTGTCCACGATCAGTTCCACTTCAATCAAATCGCCGCTGGTGACGTTGGCAAGGTTGTCCAACGCAATTCGTTTATAGCGAGCAGTCTGCTGCTTAACCACCTGGCCCCGATCACCCTGAACGCTGACGTCCTTGTCGTCTCGTTCCAGTTTATAGAAGCGTCGCTGAACTTTGACTTCCAGACCAGCCGCTGCGATCTGATCTTCCTTCGTGAAGTTCGTCAGATACGCGTTGAAGTACACCGGCCCCGTGCCTGAACGACGCAGTTCAATCTTATGAGCTCCCGTCTTCACGGCATCGCCCTGCAGCAACATCACGTTGTCGAAGCTGAATAGATTTTCAGCGGAAATTTGCACCTTCTTCTGAAGAGTTCCATCCACATAAACTTCGACCGTCATGTTCGGCTTGTCTTCGCCGGTGGCTGCAATGTAGTCGGCCATGGCTTCGACAACCAACGCTGTGTCGCGAGTGCTGTTCCAGTAAGTTCCGTGCTTGCGGTTGTTCAGCAGGTACTTCACCAGCTTTGGAGCCGTTTCACTTTTCGGATTTGCCTTCAACAGCAGTTGCAGGTAACGAGCCATGGCTTCGTTTTCGCTGCCGTACCAGTACCACCAGCTGTTCTGCGGCATTCGCAGCCATGCTGTTTGGTTTTCGTCGTCCTGTTCCAGAAACTGTTCGATGTTTCGCAACACCATGTCGCGTCGCGGAACGTCTTTTTGGAAGTGCAGAACAAGTCCGGTGAGTGCCTTCGCGTACACAGACAAGTCGCCTCGATCGCGATACAGATAATCGGTCATCGCTGGATCGTTGGCGTCTTTTTCTGCCAGAACAAATGCCACAAAGGCGTCTGTGTTTGAGGCAGACATTCTGTACTCAGCCTTGCGATCTTTGAGTTCGGTCGGGTGTTCGCGACGCCAGTCACCTTCCCTTAGTTTGGCAAGTTCTTCCTGCTGATGCTGCTTCAACCATTCGACGCCCCTGGCCAGAACATCCGGCAGCACGGGAACATCATTGCTGATGGCAACAGTCAGCCCATGAACAACCTGAGCTGTCGTGTGAGCCGACGAATACTCTCCGTAACCGCTAAACCAACCCCATCCGCCATCAGACAGTTGCATGGCCGTCAGGTCGTTGACACCGGTCTTGATGATCAACTGCATCTCTGCTTCGTCAAACACAGGATTGCGGTCGTAGCGTTTCCACTGAGCTGCTCGAGTGGCCGGATCGCCAATTTCCTGAGCGTTCAGGTTGGTGCGTTTGTTTTGCACGTCAGCCAGATTGACGCCCATTCGAAGCAGCGTCTTCTGAGTAATCACCGACGGAAGAAACCGGTTGAGCGTTTGTTCTGTGCAGCCGTATGGATATTCAATCAGGTAAGGCAACGCATCGACCATGGCTCCAGCCAGAGTTGGGCTGTAGCGAACTTCCAGCCGAGACTGTTCTTCAATACGAGCGGCCGGAACATTGATATTCACAGTTGCTGAACTTCCATCCGGGCGAATGACGCCAGCAAAGCTTTCGGTCTTTAGTATTCCATGAACCTGAACAGGAATCGAAAGTTCGGTCGCATCAGATTCTTCGTCGGTCAACGCCATCATGCGAACTTTGGCGGTGCCGGAAGCGACGACTCCCACGTTCCAGTCGACTCGAACTTCACCACCGGCCGGAATCTGCACCACCTGTTTGGCGTCACCAAGAATATGCAGCTGGCCGCCTTCGGTTTCCAGAACGACTGTCGCCGTCTTGGCAGTTTTAAGATAGTTGTGAACCACGCCAGACAAGGTTACGAGGTCTGTTTCCGTAAAGAAGCGTGGCGTTTGAGGTCGAATCAACAGGTCCTTGCTGCAGATAATGTCGCTGCTGCCGGAACCGACTCGAGTGCCGTCGCCCAGAGTCCACGCTTTGATTTTCCACGTGGTCAGGTTGTCGGGCACTTTGAATTTTACTTCAACAATTCCGCTGGCGTCTGATGTTACGCTGGCAACCCAATAAGCTGTGTCGGCAAAGTTGGATCGCATGGTTGGTTGAACGTCGGGCGCTGCACCTCCGCCACCGGGAGCCGCTTCAGACTTCATCATTCTTGCCATGGGAGCACCAGCCATGCCAGGTTCCGCTGGAGCTGCGTCCATCATCGCTTCGGCAGCCATGGGCATTGCGTCGCCGCGCATCATCATGGATCTTGGTTCACCGAAGCCGCCGCCGCCCATGCCTCCGCCACCACCAAAGCCGAGCATCAGGTTTGGCGAACCGTCGCTTAAAGTCTGCATCTGTGTTTCGTTGCTTTTGTGTAGCGGCGACGAAAACTGATCCAGAGTTGTCTGGTTCTGAATACTGTGACTACGTCGCATGTTCCAGAAGAACGAACGAATTTCAGGGATGCTGCTGGCGGCGATATACTCAAGGCTGGCGTCGTAAACGCTGACGACGGTGTTGCCGACGAACGGTTTGCCATCGATATCAGTCAGTTTTAGTTTGACGATGGCTTCCGCACCGGGACGGTATTTGTCCGATGAAGGCAGCACCTCGACGTTGGCGATCTTCTTTTCGGGGGGCACAACGATCTCTTTCATATCGCTGTGCAACCGGCCATCGGCAATTGTGAGTGCTTCCACAAAGAAGTTGGGCATGTCTTCTCGCAGAACGTTCAGTTCCACCGTTTTTGACTTGCCGGAAATCTGCAGAACCTGAGGCTTTGGGCATAGTCCGTTCAGTGGTCTCACAAACAGCAGCACGGTGCTGTCTTCTTTGTTGGTGTTCACCTGCAGGCTGATCTTTTCGCCGGGAGCGTATTCTCGCTTTTCGGTGATGAGTTCAATGTCGTTGAACCGGTAGCCTCGACCGTCTTCGTTGAGGCCTCGAACAAACAGAACGTAGCCGCCTTCCTGCTGATGGTTTTCTGCATCGGTCAGCTTCACGGAAACTCGAAACTGCCCGGCAGCGGGAACAACGATCTTCAAATCTGCATGGCCTTGATCGTCGGTCGCGACGTCCCATTCCTGAACGGCCTTCTCGACAAGCTTTTCACCTTCGTAAGAAACGGCGAACAGCGTTGCTTTGCCACTGCTCTTTACGCCTTTTCCGTCGGGAGTTCTGGCCTGCATGCCGACGTCAACGGTGTCGCCCGTTCTGTAGTGACCTCGATTTGGCCAGACGAATACTTTGAATGGTTCGCGAGCGACCAGCACGCTGCCGCTGCCGATGATCGTGCGGCGAGACTGGTCCACAACTTCCGCGGTGATACTGTAGTTATGATCGCTGTCGCTATGTTCCTTCAAAGCTTCCGCTGTATCGATATCGATTAAAAACGTCCCGTCTTCTCCGATTTTCGCGTCGCCTTCGACAACGACTTCCGGAGGATCAGGCTGCCAGCCTCGCCAAACAGGAATCGGACCAACGCAGCCCCAGTTATTCCAACCGGGATACCAGGTATAGTCCTGACCAAACCACCAATAGCCGGGCGAATACAGCCAATCCCAACGAGCAACAGGATACCAGCGGCTGTCCTTCTTTGTTCGTTCTACTTTGAAGTGAACGGTGGCTTCCGTAACGGGAGCTCCAAAGAAGTACTTCGCATTCACCGTGGCCTGAATTTTTTCGCCCAGCTGAACGGGTTTGGTCGGAGCATCAATGGTAACTTCGTATTCGGGCTTGCGATATTCTTCAACCTTGAACGAACCTTGTCCCAGAGTACGAAACTGTTCTGTTTCATAGGTTTCCGTAGCGTTCCCGTTTCGGCGAGTGCGTTTTACGGTCACGTTGCTGCCGACCATTAATGCGTACTGGCCGAGGGTGGCCCCATTGGGGATTGTCCATTCACCGTCCAGCCCTGCCCATTTATCGGTGGTGACGTTTTGCTCAAAGACAACGTCACCTTTCGGATTGCGAATCTGCAGAACGTACGGCTCGCCCGCATACAAAGCGTTATCTTCGTGATAACGAGGCTGACGCACCCACATGCGGAATTTCACCGTGTGATCGGGGCGGTAAACCGGGCGGTCCGTCATTGAATAGACTCGGACAGAAATGTAGTCGTTGGCGTTCAGCTTTGCCGGCACCCAGATACGATCGAAGCCATCGTAAGCCAGTCGACCATCTGCGGTGCGAGCGATCGAGAGCCAGCTTTTTTGTCGATCAAGTTCCTGTGGATTCGGAATGCACATCCCGTTGGCATCCGTGCGATCTGCGAAGCGAGATGTCACGATGCGATACTTCGGAGTCTGCCCGACACGTTCCTGATTCCAGCCAAAAAATTCCATGTTGGCGTTGGCAACTGGTTTGCCGGAAACAGAATCTGCCACATAGTAAAGCGTGCCATCTTCAATTCGCTTGCGACTGATGGCGGTGTCGGCAATCCACAGCACGATTCTGGCTTCGTTGCCGTTCTGCATTTTGGCCGTTACAAAATAGGCTCCTGGCTTCTGCAATGGCGTGATGACGTTTGTTTCAGCGTCGAAATGATTAGCGGGAGGTTTCAGTTCCAGATTCCATTCAGCCACGATTGGCTGCAGATACTTCGCCTGGTTTTCGTTGACCAGTTGGTAACCAACGTTTTCAATCTGCAGTTTCTGGTAGTCCAGTTGTGGCGGGCCGCTTTGAAGATACGCTTTTGTGTCGGCGAGAAGTGCTTCGATATCAATCGGTTGAGCGGTGAAGGAAATCAGCGAACCGTTGCGATAGCGAATTCCGAGAGTTGCTGCTTTGCCCGGCAGCTGAATTCTGGTTCCGTCAAATTCCATCCAGTTTTTGACGATCTGGTCAATCTGCGCCTGTACGCTTTCTCGTTCGTAATCTTCGGTGACAATTTTCAACACTTCAGCCAGCGTGGCAGCGGCCTGAGGGTACTGATGGCGATTCATTCGAACAGAAACAAGCTGATTAAGCGCTTGTCTTTTCGAACCGTCGTTGCGAAGAATCACCTTGTTGATGACGGCGATATGGTTGAATTCATCTGGCAACGTCAGCTTCTTCGGCCCGGTTGCCAGATTTGCGACGGTCTCTGTATCTGCCAGTTCATGAACAATCCACGCTGGCTTTTCCTGATCGGCGATTTCGTCTTCGTCGCCCTGAACAACAAACGGTACTGAGCCAACAAACTCATCTCGTACGCCGAATTCTGCCTGAAGAAACTGAGCCCACTGCAGATCGACTTCACTTCGTCGCGATGGATCGGCGATTGCTGATTGTTCCATCGCCCACCGCCAGCGTTCTCCGTCGGTCTTTGCGGCCTGCCATGATGTGGGAAGCTGAATGAAGATGGGGTTGCCGTCTTCATCGACAGGAGCACCTTTGGATGTGTTGCCGATGAATCCTCGACCAATACCGCCGCGACCGAATTGCATTCCGCTGGAAGGGATGGAAAACATGCCTCGACCATAACCGCGACCGCCGCCGGCTTCGTCGTAATCGGGCAGCGTTTCAAGGTCGGTTAAATCCTGCAACCGCCACGATTCGCCGTGACGATTTTCGCCGGAAATTTCAGCCAGGCTCTGATAGAAATTCCCTTTCTCGGACGGTTTCGCGGTTTGATCATTCTCCATCAACGGCATGGCGGAAACCAGCAATTGCAACGCTTTCACGCGATCGCGAGTTCGGCTGCTGACATACTTGCCGCCGCCTCGATGGTATCCTCGTTCAAACGTTCCGCCGACGATGTAACCATCGTTGGTGACTTCGTGTTGTTGCACCACTTGAGCGATCGTCAGCAGCAGTCGCCAGTTTTGTGGATGGGCGGCGATGCTGTCTTCCATTAACTGATCGAATTCAGCAACTCGGTTCAGCGAATTCAGGCCCTGCATGGCCGATCGAAAGTCATCGGACAGCGCCCCAGCGGTATTGGTTGGGTCAGTTGCCAGTTGTGTGTAGATTGCCAGAGCTTCGGCGTGGTTATTGTCAGAGAGAAGCTTTGCGGCCTTCTGACGCTGAGATGCGTGGTCCTGCATTACGACTGGCTTTGCAAAGAATGAATGAGCCACCAGGCTCGAAGTTGCCGCAACCGTCAACACAAAGAGTGAAACGATAATCCGTCGCATAACTGCGTCTTTCTACCTGAGCGAAACTTCTATCGCACTTGCCGACCAGTGAATGATCAGCTTTTGATTACTCTCAACAGGTTATCGCACGGAAGTGAAATGAACCAGATGAGTACCGAAATCGCAACTTGTTATTCAGCGTTACAACACAGAAGACGCACGACGGTGGCGGACTCCAACGTTGTCAGTAAATACAGGCTGCACACTGCGAAGTGCACCACTACTCTGCCTGGTTCAACGAAAACGCAGGAAGTCTTCAGAATCACAAACTTCGCGTCGTGTGGAATGCCAGAACAACGGCCGGTAGGGACCGCCCCTCCGCTGAATGCCAATTGGGAATTCAATGTACTGGACAAGACAGTGCATGATAACAACCACGAATGGCACGAATTCTACGAATAACAGCGCTCGGAAATTCGTGTCATTCGTTGCATTCGTGGTTTAAAACTGCAGCAAATCGATCCTGGTCGAGTCAGCAATTCAGGATGGCGACTAACAGCCAGCGCACGAAAAAAGGCGACTACCGATCGGCAGTCACCTTCTGATTGTCTTATTTGATCAAGTAATCTGCTTAACTTAACCCGGTTTACTCAACGGAATTCAGAGTATCCGGTGATAAGCGTGACAGCAGCTTAGCCTTCTGGAACTGCAAATGGATCAACCACTTGTGGCTTCACGATGCCGCCAGAACGGATCAGGCTGACAGGCACGCGACGACGAACAACTGCGCCGTTTTCGACAACTCGAATTCGCTGCAGGTTTCGTTTGAACTTTCGCTTGCTGACGCCGGTTGTCTGACGACCGTTACCGCCCAGATACTTGGCTTTACCGCGTTGCGTGACACTGTTTCCGCCGACAGGCTTCAGGTCGCCGTAAAGTTCTTCAAGCTTGGCGCGTTTGATACGTTTGTTTTTTTTCAGTGTGCTCATGTTTATTATTTCTTGTTTGGCCGGTGCCAATTCGGCCCGAGTCTGAACATCGAAGGTGGGGCAGAATACTCACCCAGCGCCGGAACTTCAATTCTGATTTCCGCTTAGGTCGGCAGGAAACCGGGAACAACGCCGGTATTTCTCACAAACACGACGAAAAACGAGGTTCAGCAGGTCGCTATTCGTGGCGCAGAGCCTCAATTGGGTCCAGTCGGGCGGCAGATCGAGCCGGATACAGTCCGAAAATGATGCCGATTCCCACTGAGATGAAAAATGCCAGCGGTAAACTGGACGGAACCGGTTGAGGGTTCATTTCGATGAACATTCGCCCAAATTCGTCGCTTGGTTCACCGCCATCAAAGATAAATCGCTTCACAACTTCCACGATAAAGCCGAAAGCGTAAGGCGTGGAAAGTCCCAGCAAAATGCCGATTATGCCTCCAGTTCCGGACAAAACGATCGTTTCGGTCAGGAATTGCACCGTAATATCGTGCCGTTTGGCTCCCAGAGCACGCCGAATACCGATTTCTCGCGTTCGCTCGGTCACGGTTGCCAACATGATGTTCATGATGCCGATTCCGCCCACAATCAGACTGATACAGGCTATCGACCCCAGCACGACGTTGAAAATGTTGCGGATCTGTTCAGCCTGCTTCAGAAGTTCCAGCGGAACAACAATCGCGTAGTCACCGTCGGATTTGTGATTTCGCTTCATGCTTTCACGGATCACGTTGGCCGTTTCGACCACCTGGTCCTGCGAATCAACTCGCAAAGTTACCTGGCTTAATTCCCAGTATTCCGAACTGAACGAACCAGCCGTTCTGTCGATGTTCAGGTCTCCCAGGCGAACTCGCATGGTTTCCAGCGGTATGTAAATGTCCAGGTTATAGTCCTGCCCCGACATGCTGCCGCCAATGGCCGCACTTGCCTGGCGAGCCATTGTGACGCCCACAATGGTGTAAAACCGATCGGCGATGCGAACAGACTGGCCGACTGGGTTTTCATACTGAAACAACAGGTCGGCAGTTCCCGAAGCCAGCACGGCAACGTTGTTCTTTTGTTCTCGATCGCCGTCGCTGATGAATCTTCCCTGAGCCAGACCCAGGTGATTGATATCAAGATAGTCAGCCGTGCAGCCCACAATGCGAGATGTGATTTCTCGTTCACGATGGCGTGCCGCTTTATTCAGTTCGCGGATGGGAATGGCCTGAGTGACCGTAGGAATCGTTTGCGACAGCAGGTCGTAGTCTTTGTGCAGAATTCCATAACGCAGCACGTTTGTGTTGCCGGAACTGGCAGAACTTTCTTTCGGCGGCTTTACGCTACGCACGATGATGTTGTTGGCACCCAGTTTCAGTACCTGAGCCTGAGCCTGTTCGCTGGCACCTCGCCCAATGGCCAACATCGCGATGACGGAAAAAACACCGAAGACAATACCCAGCATCGTTAAGCCTGAACGCAGCTTGTGCAGCAGCAGGCTCTTCATTGCCAGTTGAATTGTTCTTAGTAAGCTGGGCATGTTTGATCGTGCTTCAGTAAGCGAACTTCAGTGTCAGGTTTTAGAGCGGTAGCTCGAATCGTCTAAGGCACTGCCTCGTTGATTTATCCTGGAAAAACGCCTTCTCCCGCGACAACTCCGTCTTTCATATAGATCTGACGTTTGGCCAGTTTGGCCACTCCTGGTTCGTGTGTCACCATAATGATGGTACGCCCTTCAGCGTTGAGCTTCAGCAGCATTTCCATGATTTCGGCTTCGGTGGCGGAGTCCAGATTTCCGGTCGGTTCGTCCGCCAGAATGATTTGCGGATCCATCACCAACGCTCGAGCAATCGCGACACGTTGCTGCTGGCCGCCTGATAACTGGTAAGGGCGATGGTCCAGACGATCGCCCAGTCCCACCATGGCAGCCAGTTCTTCAATTCGCTGATGATCGACGGCGGAAATTACCGGGTAGCCTTTGCGATAGTGCAACGGAACTTCGATGTTTTCCAGAACGGTGTACTGAGGAATCAGGTTGTACGACTGAAAGATGAAGCCAATCATTTCGTTGCGAATGGCCGACAAGTCATCATCGGAAATCGAAGAAACAGGCTTGCCACCGATGATGTATTCACCGTGCGTCGGTCGGTCCAGTGCTCCCAGCAGATTGAGTAGCGTACTTTTTCCACTGCCCGACGACCCCATGATCGCGACAAAGTCACCATGGGGAAAATCGATGGACACTCCACGCAGAGCCTTCACCACAACCGAACCAAGGTCATAGTGTTTCTGCAGGTCAACGACTTGAGCAGCAAATTCCATGTCGAGCTGTGTTCCTGCGATGCACGGGTGAGGAAAATGAATAAAGATGTGGGTTGAAAAAGGTGCGGAGGGTTTTGAATCGATGGAGGGCGGTGACGATTCCTGGCAGCTGTTCAGGGGGTTAGTTTTTCCCGGTTGCCTGGTTTTGGACAGCCGTTGGTGGGCAATGCCCACCCTACGACCACCATCAGATTGAGCTTTGACGCAGCGCTAGCCGCCGCTGAATGCTTTTGTGAGTTCTTCCAATGTGATTTTGCCGTCACCGTCTGCGTCACGTTCTGCAAATTTTCCCTGCAGATCGCTTTCGTCGGCGGTGATCGCTCCGTCCTTGTTTTTGTCGAGTCGATCGAAGATGGTCTTTGGATCCGGACGTCCGCCGCCGGGGCCGCCTGCTCCAGCACCGGGGCCGCCGCCACCTGGACCACCAGCTCCGCCAGGACGCCCACCAGCTGGTGGGCCGCCACCCGGGCCACCCACTGCAGGTGCAGCTCGTTCGGGAGTCACCGTGCGTTCTCGGTTATCTTCTTTTTCGCCCATCAGTTTGGATTCCAGTTCCGTGATGTCGCGAGAGAAGTGAGTTCTGGGGTTCATGATGACGTATTCGCCTTCTGCGACACCATCAATGACTTCCAGATATTCGTCGTTGGAATCGCCGACTTTAAGTTCTCGTAGTTGCACATTCCTGCCTGAAGCGACGTACGTGAAAAACTTGTCTGCGAACGACAGAGCAGACTGCACGGGGATCTGAATGATCTTATCCTTGCGGTCATCGACGATAATTCGAATTTCTGCCGTCATACCTGGCTTCAGTTTTCGCACCAGATCTTTGTCGTCTGTGATGCGAATCGCGGCTTCGTATTCTTTCAGGTCGGTGTTGGGCCAGTTACCGGGAGTTGGCACCGAAGATACCGATTCCAGAATGCCGTGATACATCACTCCGTTAACAGCATCGATGGAAATCTCAACAGGTTGCCCGATCATGATGCGGCTGATTCGAGATTCGTGAATTCGAGCGTCGATCTTCATTTGATCAAGGTCTGGCAGATTGATGATCGCCTGACGTTCGCGAACCGTGGCACCTTCTTCAATGATCACCGGTTCGCTGCGACGACTGTTTTGAGAAGCGTAGACTGCTTCACCTGATTGCGTGGCAATCAAGCGACAGGCTTTGATTTGACGAATCAGTCGTGCCAGTTTTTCTTCTTCAACCTGTAACGTCAGTTTGCGAGCTTCATAGTCGGCTCTCAGGCCCGCCATCACGGCTTCGCCTTCCAGGACGGCTCGCTTTGTTTCGAGGACGGTATCTTTCGCTTTTTGTTCCAGTTCGCTGACTGTGCGTTCCCGAGTGAATTTTTCCAACAGCTTCAGTTCGTTGTTTTTATTCTTCAACAGGATTTGTTGCTGAGTTACCTTGATACGAGCGGCTTCCAGATTATTCAGGTTTGTGTAACCTCGACGAGCCTGGTCACGCACCTGTTCGTATGATTCCTGCGACATGGCCAATTCTTCTTCGAACTTGCGAATGTCACCGGTCAGCGTTTCCGTCGCCTGTTCGTATTCACCACCTTCGGCTGTGTACTTGTTCAGGTCAAGTTTGGCAAGTTTTTGAGCCAATTCGGCCTGAGCCAGAAGACTTTCGTTTTCGCTTTCCTGGATCTGCAGACTTTTGTCAGCCTTTTCCAGGTTTGCTCTGGCTGTCGTTACGTCAATCTGCATCTGCTTTTCTTTTTCAACCAGAGCAGATGAATCCAGTTCGCACAACATGTCGCCCGCGATGAATTCTCCCTTTGCAATGGCCTGACGATCTTCCACCAGAATTTCGGTGAATTCTCCCATTGGAAATTCATACAGCTTTTCTTTGCCATCTTCTGATCGCAGCAGCACCGATTTTTCGGACTCAGATTCAACGTCGACAAATTCCACAACTCCGTCGAAGTCTGCGACGATCGGTCCGTTTACTCGACTGCCTTCAGGTACCAGCGAAATGATCGTGGTGGAGCCTTCAACCGTGTTTGTCAGTGTTGCGTTGCGATTACTGTCAACGGTTCCGTTTTCCGTGATTGTGATTCGGAAGGAGCCCTTTTCGACCTTGTGCAGAATGTATTTTTCGTCAGGCTTGCCTTCGCCTTCCGGAAAGTATTCCGCAACCAGCGACCGAGTCGCGGGCAGACGCCAGACAACTAAGGCTGCCACAAGCAATCCGGCGGCGATCATGAGGGCCTTGGCAGAACCGGACCGGGACTGAGCACACAATTTCTGTGATTCGCTGTTTATTGAATGTTTATTCATTATTTTGGGTCGCCAACGCGGGAGGGGCGATCTGTGGTGGGACGGGCTGCGTCGGGGCTGTTGGTTGGATTTGCGGCGGGAGAAGTTCCTGAGTTAACACTTCAGCCGACGGGAAAGTGTCGGTTACACTGGGACCATCTGCCAAATAAAACTTATCTTCCCAGACACCTTCTGCATTAATTTCCATGATCCCCATGTCTCGGAAGATGTTCAATCGATTCGATTCGTAGGTGACCCAGTCGCCGACCAGAGCATTTTGTGCATTCAAAACCGCATCCAGGGCGTTCAGCAGGGATAAACTGTTATTTTGGCCAACTCCAGTGGCCACGTTATCGTATTGTAGAGCCGCATTGCGAACTGTCTGGCGGTCAATTTCCAATCGCTGCTCAGAAACCCTCAATTGCCGCCAGCTGCTGCGTACTGATTGTTTTACGGCATCTTCTGCCGCCATATATATTCTGCGAGCCCGTTGGTAGTCGATTAACGCAGCATTATAGTCGTTTCTTTGCACGACCTGATCGATTGGCGTCTTGAAGTCAATGCTCACATTGGTGTCGTCGCTGTTGGTTTTGCCGTCAATTCCAGATTCACCGGAGACTCTAACGTCCAGTCTTGCCTTAAGGGCGTTGGCTGCGATCTCAACGGCACGTCGTGAGTCCATAACGGCCCCTCTGGCATTCATCAGGTCGTGTCGGTTTTCCAGAGCAATCTGAACCACCTGTTCAATAGATGGAGTTTCCATTTGTCCCGGAATTACGAACGAATTCAATGCGATGGCTTCGACTCGCAGTCCCGCCTGAACGACTTCAAGGCTTTGAGTAATCTGCAACAATTCTTCGCGAATCTGCACCGCCGCATCTCGAATGATGCCGCGGAACTCTTCGCCGGTCAGGCTCTGGTCTTCACCAAATTCGCCAACACTGGGCAGCTCAGACCATCCGTCTGGCAACTCGTCCTGTGAAATTTTCTGATCCGAGTTCTTGTCGAGGCTTGCAACGAGCGCGTCTTCTGAATCAGCCTTCAGCAGGTTATTGAGTAGTTCCAATTCCGTTGCGTATGATTTAAAGTCGCCTTCGTTCAGCCGATATAGCCGCAGGTCTCTGGCGACGTCCCGAATAACTCGATCTCGCTCCGCCTTGTTTCGAAACTGTCTGCCTGTCGTCGGGCCTGTGATGTCGTCCGCGGTTTCAGCAAGGATGTTTCGGATCGGCGTGAAATCACTTTGGACCTGGTCAAGTCCGACGATCTGGATTTTGTCTTTCAACGCCTTCAGATTTGCAATGTACGATTTCAGATCGGAGTACTCTGGAGGCAATCGTTCAGACGTGCGTACTCCCGGGGGGGCTGGAATTAATGAGGGCCCCTGTTCTTTTGCGAAGTCCTTCAGTTCGTCGGCAAGACTCAGAATCTGATTGTCGATGAGTTCAAACGGACGGAGGAATGTGTCATCAACTGACATCTGAATATCGGGCGGCAGGCCAAGTCGGATCTTGAAGCTGTCCAGCTGATCGGCAAGTTGCCGTCGAGCACTCTCCAGCTGGTTTTGTGCAGTGTTCAAGCGTGTTACCAGCTGCGAAACGCTCAGGCTAACAACTTGGTTTTCCCGCCAGCGAATCAGCTGTTGCACGGCAGACTGGTACTTTGGGTCCGAAGAAATTGCCAGCAAATCTGCCTTTTGTTCTTCAGAAAGCAGGCCATTCCAAACAAGTGATTCGCCATCGTATTTGAACTTGGATCGCAAAGATTCGGGGATTTCAGCTCCCACAGGAAACTCAGACAGCCGCTCACGCACAACGCCGGGGTTCCAGCTGTCGGCAACCTGCCCAATTTCGATTTGTTCTTCCAGCTGGCGAATGTTGTTCTGCTGGTTGAAAATATTCTGCACGGCAAGTTGCAGACGCAGGTAGTCTAAAGAAACATCGGTAAAGATTGTCTGGCGAAATCTGGCCATGTTTCTCACGATGTACAGCAGATTGCGTTCTGCCTGAGTCAATGATTCAAGACGTATCTTACGCCCAGCCTGCCGCAACAACGGCTGGCTGACTTCCCATGCCAACGATGTCGCACTGACTCCACCGGAGCCCAGGTTCCACGTCACCGTGTTCAGCAGGTCCACGCTGAACTGGCCGCCTGCTGGCAAAAGTTGGGTGACACCAAGGCCAGTGCTGCGAGCTTGTCTTCCATCTTTGGTTAGAGCTGAATTGAACAGAACGCCGCCTGCACCAGCGGGAGTCATGTGGAAGCGAGCTCCCAGCAGAAAACGCTGTTCTGTGAGATCCAGGGCGGACAGGTACACATTTTCGATTTGCGTTTGAAATTCACGACTGTGAATATAGGTCAGCTCCAGGCTGTCTCGCAGATTTACACGAGGGATGTTTACCTGGTTATGGCTGTTGACCGGATTGTCCGTGAAGAGTTGAGTGTACGGGGCCAACCAGTTAGGGTTCTCCACGCTCACCGTGTCGCCCATGTCGTGCCAGCCTTTATAGCCTTCTCGCCCGCTGACTTGATGCATGAAAGCATGCGCAGCCGGATCGTCCGGTGGCAGTGGCGCACAGTCAGGATCGTAGGGGTCGTGGAAGCGGCTGCGGCTGTCAGCAGCCAGATCGATACGCGGCAGTTGCCAGCGTTCATCGGTCTGCTTTTCGCTGATGGCCCGGTATGTGTCCGCCTCTGCCTGTTCTCGCCAAAATCGCCTTGAACAGCCAGTCATCGTCTGCAGCATGACAGCCGCCAACGCCATGGTCGTCATGGCGTTTGCAAATCTGCTGGTGTGTCTTCTGTTCGTCATTCGTCGCTCCATGTTCCGGTGGGACGTCGGCAGACAGCTGGAAACCAGCCGTTACCTGCCGCAACACGATGCAGTATTTCCAGATCGCGCGGTGGTACCGACGGTATCGAATTCGACAAACGAATCGGTAATGCTGAACGCAGATGCGGTGCGATGAGTAGCTTTCGCACAACCGTCACGTCGGGGGCAGGAGCATTCCGTGCGACTGATGAATGTGTTAGGAGCCGCAGCAGTAGAACTATCCGCAGCGTCGGAATAATCGTCACAGCTTAACGGCGCAGCGGAACGTATGGCGTGGGACGAACGTTTTGTCTTGTACCAAGGCGCGCATTGGCTGCCTTGCACGCATTCAGACGCTGAATTTCAGCAGCCTATCGTGGGCCGCTGAATTCACGATACCGATGTATTGCTCTATGGCAGTTTAGAGTCGGCTGTTTCGGCCGATTGTTCCGCCGGGGCACCGGAGTCCTGCGGATATACGATCAAGCGGTCGTGGCACAGGATAATCAGATCTGCCAGGCCGTCATCCGTGACGTCAGCCACAAGGCCTTCACGTGGCTCTGTGCCGCGCGAGTTCGATTCTGTGACCAGTCGCTTTTCTTCGTAGACTCGAAAGTGAGTTGCTTCCTTCAGGCCTTTGTCGGCGTCAAAGTGCAGCAATTCGATGCCGTCGATGCTGGTGTCGATAATTGCCAGATCAACTTTGCTGTCGCCGTTCAGGTCTCCGGCGATGATGTCAGCGGCATACGCGTCTTCTCGATCTGATTCGTACGATGCGATTTCCTGCAGGTTGGAATCGATCCGACCGGAATACAACACGGCAAACTGTTGCTGACCGAACAACAGCAGGTCGTCCTTGCTGTCGCCGTTAAGGTCGGCAACGTGAACTGACGAAAAACGCAGCGATCCCAGTTCGACTTCCTTCCATGGTCGGTAAAGCCCGTTTGCTTCCTTAAGAATTCGCAGCTTCTTCACGCCCGCGTCGATCAACACAACTTCATCACCATCGCTGTCGTCAAGATTCAAAACGGCAACTCCGGAAATGCGAGCTTTGGATTCACCCGCATTAAACTGATCGGCGACCGTCCAGCTGTTTTCTTTGTAGACCATTTTGCGAGCAAACGCTTCGCGAGCCACGAACAGTGAGCCTTCTTTGGCAAACAGTTCGCCGGCTGAAGTTGTGCCCAGATTCAGAGGCTTGATTTCAGACGTGGCCGCTGCAGCTTTATCATCCAACATGCCGGGGATTCGGAAAACACCCTTATTACCGGATCCGTTTGGCACGACCAATAGATCACGCAGGCCATTTTTGTCAGCGGCGATGGTCATCAGATTGACGCCACGTGAACCAATCGCAGCAGCGTCCAGAGTTTGCGTTGCCGCTGCTTCCACCCATTCGTCATCGTCTGCCGAAATTTTCAGATATTGCAGCATCACTTTTGCAGAATTTCCGGAACCTTTCTTTTGGCACACAACCAGGCGGCTGGATGATTCTCCGGGCAGGCATTGAATGGCGGCCAGCTCAAAACCGTCCATCGGCCTGGCCACAGTTTGGGGGAAAGTCATGCGGCCATCTTGAAACTGACTGACGGCTACTGCGGACTCGGTAGAGCTCATCAGAACAATTTCTGCCTTGCCATCGCCGTCGATATCTGTGCTGCAGATATCGCTGGCTCCAAGCAGGCTGGGGTACGTGACAGCGGTGTCCAGCCCATCGATTCCGTTTTGCCGATAGACGAGCACTTGAGCATTTTCCGGATCGGTGACCACAACATCGTTAAGCTTGTCGCCGTCGATGTCGCCGATGGTGATGGCTCGATCACGACTTCCGGATGCTTCGCCGATTCCGAACTGCACCAGTCGAGCAGGAAGTTCGCCGGATTCCTGTGCGATTTTGGTTAGCCTGGAAATCTGCACGCGACCAGTGCGGCTGTCGACGGTCAGTAGTTCTTTGCCGGGTTCCTGATCGACGTCATAAAGTGTGACTGATCGAGGCTGGTTGAGATCGAAGCGTACTTCCGGCCCAAGGCGTCCATCTTTGGTTTGCAGTCGAGCACACAGGCCGCGTTCTGAACCTTCGTTGGCTTGGTAGCTCAGGTCGTCTCGGCCGTCTCCATCCAGGTCGGCAATTTGAATCAGCGACAGTTGGCTTGACGTGTTGATCAACGGTAACGGAGCGTCCATGGTGCCTTCTTCGTTTTGAAGGATGATGTACGTGACGTTTTTACCAAGCACAGCAATGTCTGCTCGTTTGTCTCCGTTAAGATCGCCTGACGCAATCATCCAGGCGGCGGGTGTCAGATCGGGTAGCCGAGTTGACCATTTCTGCGACCATTCCGTCTTGCCCGCTTCTGGCTGATAACGAATCACAAGGCTGTCCGGCGTTCCGATATAGGCGGCATCGATGCGACCGTCGTTGTTGAAGTCGTTGCAGATGAGCCCGGCGATTTGCTTGTCGACGGAAATCTGCCGCACTTCGAATCGCCAGTCGGATTTCAGATCGTTAACCATTCGGCCAGTGCGAGCTGGGTCGGCCTTGGCATCTTTTTGTTGCTTAAACAAACGCAGGCAGCTGGTGCGATTATCAACCGTTAAGATGTCGGTCAGGCCATCGGAATCGAAGTCTCCTGCAGACAAAGCGAACGCTCGTTCGTCAAGCTTGTACAACTCGACTCCGGAAAATCCGTAGAACTGAGCATACTGATTGGCCTCTTTTTCCTGAGCCTGGCTGCTGTTGAAGGTATGCGGCAAAATAAATGCCGCGATGCACGACAGTACAATCCGTGGAATGGAATTCGAAGCGATCAAAGATAAATTCACAGGAACAGCCTTTAGCAGCGTACCAGGTCAAACATTACAGTGCCCGATATTCTTGAAAGCTAAGCCCCCCGATGCAAGCGCCGCGAATTCCAGCACGAACAGAATTGCCGCGTTCCGTGGTGGATACGGTACACTATGTGAATGATTTGGCCATTTATCTCTAACAAGGGCTGCGCCCTTGACCTGATGGCGTGGTTGGCTGCAAGACATGGGACGTCGGAATCGCCGAGCCGCTCCGTTGTCGCTACGACCAACATGCACGCACCGTGCACGCATCATTTTGAGGAAAACTCTTAAGCTTGCGAATTGCCCCGCGAACAACCGGCAGCGACAAATCCTTGTCTGTCGAGCAGATTTCCGGGCGGGCGGATAGCCTTAACGCCTTGGGAGCTGGTACTTTTGTGGTCGCCGGGGTATTCGAAATTGTATTCCTTACGTCGTGGGAATTTGCGATGCGCACGATTGTTGTTGGGGCTGTGTTGATGCTGGTGGCAGTTCCGTGTTTTGCAACCACTCAGGAATTGCCGACCGTCGATGAAATTCGCAGCCACCTGCGACAATGGCGAGAAAGCCTGGGCACGTTTCGTATTCACTATCAAATCAAAAGTGCGGATTCTGACACCCAGAGCACTACTGATCGCGATTATCTGTTAACTGAGAGTCACGACTATCTGGATGTCGAGGTTACATCTGGCGGATGGGGCAATCCACCTCCCCGAAAGGTGATATCCGGCGGAAATTCAGAGAAGTCTTTTAACGCCCGATACTCGACAGCGGATGACGGCAAGACGTGGCATCATGACTCACTTCACGAAGATCCCCGTCACGCTGGACGGACAAAACTTCTGAACCCGCTGACACCATTGTGGCTTCTGTTTGATCACAAATCTGAACGCTGGTTGGATGAATACTACTTCGACGATCATCGAGTTACCGTTAGTGGGCGAGAACTGGTCGATGGTGAAAGCTGCGTGGTTCTGGACGTGACTTATGTATACAACGGGGAAGTCGATGGGCAAGGGGCGCGGATTTGGCTGGCCGAAGACAAGAATTTTCTGATCAAGAAAGTGACCCCCAATCCAAGTCTTCACACCGGCAGACTTGATGCCGACTATCTTTGCGAGGAATTTCGGAAAACCGGCGACCACTGGTACCCATATCGGGGACAGTTTTTGTTGCCACCTGATGATTCCCATTGGGAAGTACTGGACTTTGAAGTGAATCCGCCGGTCACCGAAGAAATGTTTGAGGCTCCTCCGATGATTGGAATGATTTCTGGTCGTCGGTTTAAGCCGCCCATTGTCAATCATCAACCGGTTGAAACTGCAGAGCCTCAAAATTCCCTGGTAACCCGAGTGGCCGGTGTGCTGGTCTTTGTTGGATGCCTTGGAATTCTGGCGTGGTGGAACACTCGACGCTCCGAAGAAATTACCTGATCGGTTTTGTATTTCGGCTGACCTGGATACAACTCACAAGACCTCCCGATCCGTTCTTTGCGCAGTTGGCTGAAGTCTTCTGGCGACGTTTCGGAAACGTCTGCGTGAGTCACCGTTTAGATTCGCTATTCCAGCGCTTCCCAGCGTGTGAAGCAGTGTTGCAACTGTTGATCGACTTCTTCCGCTTCTTTTTGGGTGGCCGCAATTTCAGAGCCGTCTTGTTTATAGAAGGCTGGGTCGGCCATCAAAGCGTGCAGTTCTTTCTGGCGAGTTTCCAGCTTGTCGATCTTTTCCGGCAACTCATCCAGTTCGCGTTGTTCTTTGAAGCTGAGTTTGCGAGGCTTTGCGGCTTCGGTTTTTACCGCAACGAGTTGTGGTTTTTGAGTTGCCGCTAAGGCTGCATCTGCCGCGGCTGCCGTTTTAACGCGGTTTTGTTTTTGACGCTGCCAGTCGTCGTAGCCGCCGTCGAATTCTTCCACAATGGCGTTGCCTTCGAACACGATCGTGCTGGTCACAACGTTGTTCAGGAATGCTCGATCGTGGCTGACAATTAACGCGGTTCCGCCAAACTGAGTCATGGCGTCTTCCAGCAGTTCCAGCGTTTCGGCGTCCAGGTCGTTTGTCGGTTCGTCCAGGACTAAAACGTTGGCGGGTTTCGTCAGAAGTTTGGCCAGCAACAAGCGGTTGCGTTCTCCACCGCTAAGATATTCAACTCGCGTGTGAGCGCGATCCGGCGTAAACAGAAAGTCCTGCAGATAGCCCATCACGTGCCGCTTGGCGCCGTTGATCATTAGTTCGTCCGTGCCTTCGCTGACGTTTTCTCGCGCGGATTTTGACGGATCCAGTTGGCCTCGCAGCTGATCGAAATACGCCACCGACATATTTGTGCCGAGCTTCACTTCGCCCTGTTCGGGAACCAGTTCGCCCAGAAGGATCTTCAGCAGTGTTGACTTGCCGATACCGTTCGGTCCAATGACACCAATTTTGTCGCCTCGGAAAACAGTCGTGCTGAAATCTTTGATCAGCGCAGGTCCACCAAAACCGTGAGTCACATTTTTCAGTTGAGCCACCAGGCGTCCGGACTTTTCCGCGGCCTGCAGTTGCAGTTTGGCGGTTCCCATTTTTTCACGACGTTCGCTGCGTTCGGTTCGCATCTTCTTAAGAGCTCGGACGCGGCCTTCGTTGCGAGTTCGACGGGCTTTAATACCCTGCCGGATCCACTTTTCTTCTTCCGCCAGCTTGCGGTCAAAATGTGCTTGAGCCGTTTCTTCGGCGGCCAGCAGGTCGTCGCGACGTTTTAAAAAGGTTTCGTAGTCGCACGTCCAGTCGAACAAACGACCTCGGTCAACTTCCACAATGCGATTGGCGATTTCCTGCAGGAAGACTCGATCGTGAGTTACGAAAATCAGAGTACCGGCGAATCGCGACAGGTAATCCTGCAGCCACAGAATGGATTCGATATCCAAATGGTTTGTGGGTTCGTCCAGCAGCAGAATGTCCGGCTTGCGAATCATCGCCTGAGCCAACAATACTCGACGCTTCATTCCCGCCGAAAGTTCGTTGAAGGGCTTGTCTGCTGGCAGCTGCATTTCCTGTAGAAGTCCGTCCAGGCGGTCGCCCGCGTCCCACAATTCCGCTTCGCCAAGTCCTTCGCTGGCGGCGTCGTAGCGAGTCTGGTCTTTAGCGGACAGCGGTTCGCCGTTTTGCATCACGTTGTTGAAGTGACGATAATCAATGACGAATTTCGCATCGCTTCCGAACGCTTCGGCGGCGACTTCGAAGGCCGTCTGATGGTCGCCTTCCGGAACTTCCTGCGACAGCCGAGCAATCACGGTTTCCGGCGCGATGGCGATATTGCCGTCGTCCGGAGCCAGCTGCCCGTCGATGAGCTTCATCAAAGTCGACTTGCCGGCTCCATTTCGCCCGACCAGTCCGATACGTTCGCCGCGTTCGATGTGCAGCGTGGCATCCTTCATCAACGCCGGATGAGAATACGCAAACGAGATATTATTTAAGCTGAGTAGTGCCATGCGGCGGACTGTACGACGGCAATTCGTCGCTTGCGACGGTATCACAGCGGATTCAGTTCAATTCCTGGCGAAAAGACGCCGGAACCAGCGAAGTCGTCGATATGAGACCCTCCGTTTGCCGTTTTGACGAGCAGACGGACGAACTTCGTGGTATTCTGCCGTAGGTTGGGATCGCGACCGGAACCGTGAATTTTGGCAAATATTGGACGCGGAAATGTCTGAACGATCGTTTCCTGCTGGGCATTTTGCCCGGCAAGGCCCGATTAAGTTTCCTGGCCAATTCAGCACAGTCTTATCCAGCTGCTTCAACGCAACGTCACCGCTTCAACCAAAACTTCAGCACAACGAAACTTCCAGCTGCGACTTGCCCATGACTTTGATTCTTGCCGTAGACGTGGGGAATACTCGAGCCAAATTCGGCGTTTTCGAACGCGGCGGTGCTGCGGTGCCTCAGGCACGTGAAATCGCGGCGACTCCATTACGCGGTGAAGCCAATATTTCCGACGTGATTTCCGAATGGCTGGACAAACACGATTTCGAAGAACTGGAATCCTGTATTGTTTCCGGATCGAATCCGCCTGCTCGAGATGAGCTGGTTAGCAACTGGCCGTTGGAAGATTTGTCGCCGGTGATTGTCAACGATCATCATCAGGTTGACATTGCAATAGACGTCGATTCGCCATCAACGGTGGGAATTGATCGCCTGTTAACCGCGTTTGCTGTGCGAAAGATGTTCGGCGAAAATCAGCCGATAGTTGTGATTGATTCGGGCACAGCGACCACCGTGAATCTGGTGACTTCTGACGGAACCTTTCGAGGCGGTGCGATTTTGCCTGGGCTGAGATTGTCGGCTTATGCATTGCACGACTACACGGCTCGCCTGCCGCTGATTGACGCAGATCAACTTAGCGACGGCTTAGACAATATCGACGCTCCATTACCCGGGCGAAATACGATCGACGCCATGAAAGCCGGCTTGTATTGGGGACAGCTGGGTTCGATTAAAGAGATCGCCGCAAGGCTTGCGAGATCTGCTGCAGTTGACTTCAACGATGCTGAATCTGCATTGTACGTGCTGACCGGTGGAGGCGGGCGTCAACTGGTGGCTCAACTGCCAAACGCCGTGTTTATTGACAGCCTTGCCCTGCACGGACTGGCCATGCTGGCCGTGCCCGTTGCTGATTAGCTGAGCGTTATTGGGGCTGCGACCGGTGTCTGTCGTCACCGGCAGAGGGCTGTCGTCCCTTGGGGACTAACGTCCAAAGTAGCACTAAAACGCACGGCGAACCTTAGTGCTGCCGTTGGACGGCAAACCCTGCGATCAAGTGCAACAAAGAACGTTCGGCGGAATCCGGCAGGAAGGCCAAATCGTTTTTAGCTCGCTGAACAAGTTCCAACGCTGTTTGTTGAGCAGAACGGATGCCCTGTTGAACGCAGGGCGCTGCATTCAGTGCCGTGCGTCGGTCGTCTGCGTCGTTTTCCAGAACCGCCTGCAGTTCGTCGGCTTCGTCTTCGGAAGCATTTCGGAATGCTCGCAGCAACGGCAGCGTCAGTCTTCCGTTTTGCAGATCGTTGCCTTCGTCCTTACCGGTGGATGACGCGGTTTCCGTCAGATCCAGAATGTCGTCCGCAATTTGAAACGCCAGGCCCAGTCGTATGCCGAATCGTCTGGCCGCTCGCTGTTGCTGCAGGCTTCCGTCTGCTGATCGAGCACCCAACAGGCAGCTGAGCCCGAACAGTTGGCCGGTTTTGTCGCGGATGATGCGGAAGTAGTCGAATTCAGATTTCGATCGCTGCAATCTGGCGGCGGTTTGGTTCAATTCGCCTTCGCAAGTGCGGTCTGTTGCCAGTCCGATCAGGCGACAGGCTTCGGCGTCGCCGGTGGATGCTGCCATATGGAAAGATTTGGAAAACAGATAGTCACCCAGCAGAACGCTGGTCTCTGTATTCCAGCGTCGGTGAACGGTTGCCACGTGGCGTCTGGTTTCTGCTTCGTCAATAACGTCGTCATGAACCAATGTTGCCGTGTGAATCATCTCCACAGCGGCGGCCAGAGTTTTGCCGCATTCACTGCTGTGTCCCGCGATGGCTCGTTCAAACAGCAGCAGTAAGATCGGGCGAATCTGTTTGCCTTGAAAGCGTGAAACGTGTTCGGTGATATCACTGACAAAGTCGCTGGAACTTCGAAGTCGACGACGCAGAATAGCGTTGACTGCAGCCAGATCGCCCGACAGAAGATTCGCAAGTTGAGTCTTCAGGTCAGCTGTCTGTATTGTTTCCGTGTTCATGTCACGATTCCTCGTCAAGTCAAGCTGTTGAGACTATGACTGACTCCGTTGAAAATGGCCGCTGCGACCGCCCGTTTTTTCCAGCAATCGTATGTTTGAAATTTCCATTTCGCGATCGATGGCTTTGCACATGTCGTAGATCGTCAACGCTGCAATACTAACTGCCGTTAAAGCTTCCATTTCCACACCCGTCCGCCCGGAAACCCCAACTGTGCTTTCGATGCGAACCTGTTGTTCATTTGGGAACGAAAAATCCACACTGGCAGAATCCAGCCCCAAACTGTGACACAACGGAATGAGTTCATCTGTTCGCTTGGTTGCCATAATTCCGGCAAGTCGGGCGACTTCCAGAACATCGCCTTTAGCGATTTCTTTGTTCTTAATTATCCGCAGAGTTTCCGGCTGCATTAACACAAAACCTTCCGCAATAGCCGTTCGGCGAGTGACGGGCTTGTCGCCGACGTCCACCATATGGCTGGCTCCATCTTTGTTGAAGTGCGTAAGTTCTTTCATGGCAACAGCTTTCGTTTGCGAAGTAACGGAATGTCGGAGGCTGGTGCCTTGTCAGCATTGAATTTCAGGATTAGCCGTCTGAGCGTTTGCCCCGGTTTTTTCGAAAGCGCGGTGGGGCCCAGGTGGTTGACGCAGCCAACGCGATTTTTAGACGTGACAAACCGAGCAGAATCGACGGCGAACCTGAATCCGGCTCGCCGTCGGCTTTCAGCATATCAATGCGTCGAAGCGTTATTCGCCCGCGTTACCGTGAGCTCCATCAGCGGCGACTTTCAGCGATGACAGGTATTCCACCAGGTCGCGAACATCGTCTCGACTCAGGTTCTTTGCAATGTCTGCCGGCATGCCGCTTTGCCCTTTCGCTCGTTCGTCAATTTCGTCCAGAGCGACCGTGATGATGGCACCCTGAGGAGTCATCAGCTTCACAAACTTGTCGGTTTCTTCTTTGATGATGCCGGAATGAATGCGGCCATCGAAGTCGACGATGATTGTGGTTTCAAAGTCTTTGGCGATTTTTGCATTCGGGTCAACAATGGCTTCCAGCAGGTACCGGCGATCTTTGTCTTTGGCAACTGCGGAAAGATCGGGACCAACGTCAGCTCCATTGCCATTCACTTTATGGCAACGGCGACACGACGCAGACGCTCTTCCAAAGAAAATAGTTTTGCCGTTTTCCAGATCGCCACCTTCCATGCATTCGCTCCATTCAGAAACCTTGTCGCCGTCTTTGGCGTTCGCTGCACGATACGCCGCGACGCTGGCTTGCAGCGTTGAATCGCCCGTGCTTTCTGCCGCGTTCAGCAGATCCAGAATGGCTGCTGCTGGTAGAGAACCGGTGTTCAATGCATCAAAAGTCTTTGTTAGTGCCGCGATTGAAGTTGCTGATTTTATCTGGCCCAATAGAAACAGCGACCTTTGCTGAGCCTTCAGGCTGCCTTTTTCAACGGCTGTCAGCAGTTCTGCAACGGCGTCTTCCGGACGACTTTGCGCCAACAATTCCAACGCCGCAATTCGAACGGCTTCAGACTCGTCGGCACTGCCGTCGGCCAGTAACCTGTCGATGTCGTCGCTAAGAGTTGAAAGTGCTTTGAAGGCAGAAACTCGAGTGGTTTCGTCGCTTTTCGTATCAGCCAGCATCTGCTGCAAAGTTGGCACAACGTCTTTGATTTCCAATTGAGCGGCCAAAGCGACCGCCGAATCTCGAACCGCTTTGGGGCCAGCCAGCATGCCGGGAAGGTCCTTTTTGACGGCTTCGTCCAGACCTTCGACTTCGCGTTTTGGCAATGGTCGCCAGCGACCGTCAACGGTGTCCAGTTGTTCCGTGTTGTTCCACGTGGCCAGCATTTTAGTGGCCACCAGTCGCAGTTCTTCCGGACGAGTTGCATCGCCGGCAACGCGAGCGACCGCCAGAGCGTGACGCATGTTGCCCAGACGATAACACGCTTCCAGAGCTCGCCGAACGATAACTGGATCTGTGATGCCTTTGGGGTTTGATGTTCCCAACAGCAGCGGAAATGCCAACGCGTTCAATGCGTTGCTGCCACCTTGTTCGTGAATAGCTCGGGCAACTTCAGCGGCAACGGCTGGATCGGGATCGCTAAGCAGCAAGGCAACTTCATCACGTTTCAGGTATCGCAGAGCAACCACAACACCCAGGCGAGCGGCGGCAGATCGTGCTGCGAGACCTTCTGTGACAACAGTCTGAGGAATACGTTCCCACAGTTTGGCCAGGCCCATCACAGCTTGATGTCTCAACACGGGGTCTTTATTGTCGTTACGTTCCAGAAGTTCCAGCAGAATAGCGGTGTCTGATCCGGTACCGATGGCTCCCAGTGCGACCGCCGCAAATCCCGCTTCGCGAAGTTCGCGGCTTTTGGTCAGTGATACTAATTCGTCCTGAAGTGTAGACCGCGTTTCTGCGGTCATCGCGTCTGAGATGCCGTGGCGTTTGATCAGGTCGGTCATAATTTTTATATATTGAACACCCAGATCGTCTGCCGATTTGATGCCGCCGGCAGCGCAGAATTCGATCACTCGTTTGGCGTCGTCCGCTGACTTCAATCCCAGTTGCCACAACGCCCACGCCAAATGACGCTGTGCAACCGTGTCCCCGGAAGCGGCTTTGACTGCGGCGAAAAGTTCTTCGCGAAGTTCGCGTTTGACCAGTTCAAACTGAGCCATCTGGCGGATGCGACGATCAGCGTGGCTAAGCAGTGTGAACAGTTCTTCGGTGTCAGACTTTGCAACACCACCATTCAGCAGTTGCGGAACATTGGCCCCGGCCACGGCACTGATGTTTTCCTGATCTGCAAAGCGATAAAGACGACCTTTGCCTTCACCCACCCAGCCGTTTACCCAGTCGGTAACGTACAAACTGCCGTCGGGAGCAAAGTCCACGTCGGTACCAAGAATCGACCAGATGAACTTATGAGAATCCGTCAGTTCAAAGGTTGCTCCTTTGGGTTCGACGCTGAAACTGCGAATACCGCTGTTGCCGGCTCCTCCACGGAAGTCTGCCATAAAGAAGTGGTTGGCGTAACGTTCTGAAAGTCCGATGCCGGGATAGTAAGTGAGTCCGGAAGGGCCATCCGCCAGGTTAGCAACCGGTGGAACGATGTATGCCGGTTGCACGACACTTGTTTCCTCGTCGATTCTGTACGGATACCACATGTGTTCGCGATTCCATGGGCCGCGATCTTCCAGATACTGATAGTGCATTCTCCAGCCGGTGTCGCCGTCCTGAACGATATACACCCAGCGAGCTTTGTCGCCACCGTCGGAGTTGTTATCGCCGGTCCACAGATTACCGTGATCGTCGAATGCCAGTTCCTGTGGATTGCGAAGACCATAGGCGAACACTTCCAGGTTTGAGCCATCCATGTCGCAACGAAAGACGGCTCCGTTGTCAACACGCTTCAGGCGAGTGCCTTCTTTTGTGATGACGTTGTAGCCACGGTCTCCGATGCTGTAGTACAGGCGTCCATCGGGACCAACGGTGAGTCCGTGCATGTCGTGACCACGAAAGGCAACTCGCACGCCATAGCCGTGATGTAACGCGTCCGTTTTGTCAGCGATTCCATCGGCGTCGGTGTCTTCCAGCATCCAAAGTTTTGGAATGCAGGTGTAGTAAACTTTTCCGTCGTGCTCGATGACTCCAGCACCGGTGCCATCCAGGATGTCGTTGAATCCTTCGGCGAAAATTTTGTCCTCATCGAATACTCCGTCGCCGTTGGTATCCTTAAGAACTCGAATTCGATCCTGCTCTGCAGCGTACTTGTTAACGTCGGCGCCAAGATACTTCTTGAACATGGCCAGGCGTTCTTCCACTGTTTCCAGTCGAAGATCGTTGTTAAGCCAGTTCATGTGGCCACGATTGTCTTCGACGCCCACTTCCTGACGAAACGTTTCGCACACGTAAACGCGACCGTCGTTGGCCACATAAAATGCAACCGGATTGGCAAGTGCTGGTTCAGATGCCAGCAGGGAACCCTGCATGCCTTTCGGTAAAACGAACCCCTGCAAGGCAAGTTGCGCATCATTAGATGCTTCCGCCACCCTGGGTTTGTAATCGTCCGCCAAAACATGCGATGAAAGGCATGTGAGCACTGTCAATAACAAGATCTGTGATCGGAGCATCTGCGTCATTTGTCAATATTTGATAGGTCGGTGAATAGATGATTGTTGCTGTGCCGGTATACGTTCGTTCACGTGCTGGTGACCTGACAAAATTCAGGCGGGCGGAATCGCCGGGCGAAGTTTATGTTTTGCGGCAGCGGATTTTTCCATTATGGCCGCGAGGGCCCGTAAATCGCGGAAAATCTGTCGCGGACGGCAGCGGAACTGATTTTTGCTTCGTCAGCATTCAATCAGAAGTAAAAAAGTCAAATCGCGGTGCGAATTCTCAACTCAGTTCGTGATCACGGAGGCGGATCAGGGAATTTGCTTAGTTTTGAACGAGCGGTTTTCGCAAATTCGAGCATTTCGACTTCATTATTCCGGCGAACTTGTTCACGTTGAGTCAAGTTTTCAGAGCGGCAGTTCGAACGGTCTGAGGCACGGCCTCGTTCGAATTTGGTTAGTTAAACGTCCAGTCCCATCATTCGCATCAATTCGATGGCGTTGCTGCGTTGGACGACACCGTCTCGAAGCTTGTAGTCGAACGTCATTTGCCCGTCTTCGACCTGGTCTTCAAAGTGCATGTTCACCGCCTTGCCGTCCATCGAATCCACGATTTCAGTCAGCGATAGATCGTGAGTTGTGACGATGCCCAGAGAGCCGCGAGCGACCAGAGAACGGATGACCGCTTCTGCTCCTCGACGTCGGTCGTGAGAATTTGTGCCGCTTAGAATTTCGTCCAGCAGAAACAATACCGGACGTTCCTGGCCCGCCAGATCGACGACCGATTTCAATCGTTGCACCACAGAAAAGAAAAGCGATCGGCCTTCCTGAAGAGAATCGCTGACTCGCATCGCAGTCGCCAGCTGAAAGGGAAACGACTTCAACGATTGGGCTCGCACACGCCCGCCGCAATATGACAGCACCAGGTTGATTCCCAGTGACCGCAGCAAGGTGCTTTTGCCCGACATGTTGGAACCACTGATCAGCATTAGCGGTTGGTCATCTGTCAGCGAAACATCGTTGCAGACGCATTCTGCATCGGATAACAACGGATGACCGATGCCGCTTGCGATATAGCCAATCCGGGATTCTGAGATTTCTGCTTTGCAGTAACCTTCCTGTTCATAGTTGAACGCCGCTACGCTGTTCAGAACTTCCAAAGTTGTAACGGTTTCCAGCCACTCGGTTACTCTTGCACCATATTCACGTCGCCAGCGTTCGATACGATGTGGCAGCAGCAGGAATAAACCGAACATCCACGCCAACGGCATGAAGAACTGATTTCGCAATGCATTGTTCAGCCATTGAATCTGGCTGCTGAGTTCACCGATTCTGGCTGATGCAATCACCCCGTTTACGCTCAGACGGTTCTGGAGCTGCTGCAGAGACTTTTCCTGAAACGGAAATGATTCAAACTGCTGAGTGACTTCCGCCAATTGTCGCAGCGGCTTATCGACGGCATCCACATGATCCATGATGGCTCGAATGCGACGGCGGTTCGCATAAACAAATGGAGCCTGCAGCAGCATCATCAGCAGAATGGCGGATGCACTCAGACCGCTGCCAAACACCAGAATTAATATCACAAAAGAAATGCAGCCCAACAGGCGAGCTCCCCACAGCGATAACGCTGGAAAGGGCTTGACGGTTTCGGCCAGCCACTGCTGAATGGTATTTTCTGCTTTGCCCCAATCGACATCGTCATCGATAACGGCCAACGCTTCTCGCAAATCAAGCTGATCGTGCAGCGAGTCTGTTTGCTTTTGGCGCGTTTCGATTTGATCGGTTGTCGGAACTGTTGTCAGCCACGCGGCCAGTTTACGTTTTCCGGGCAACGTGCGGCACAGGTTGATTCTTTGAAACAAAGATCCCTGGCCAAACAGATCCAGGTCGCCTGACCACGGGTGTTTTGAGTTGGCAAATTGTTGACCAGTGTCGGCGACGTTTTTCCAGTCGCCGGATAGCCGTGCCAGGCTGCTGATATAAAAGTCGCGAGCAGCTTTGGCTCGATTCATGCGTCGCACAATTGGAGCATGAATTCGTAGAATGACAATGAACGCAACCACAGGGGCAGCCAGCCATAGCCAGGAAACGGACCGGTCGCCCAGGCAAATGCAGCCAACGGCGATGATCGCAAAAAAACCGGCAATCCGAATGCGAGACATTAACCGGTCTGTGGACTGCAGATCTGTTGTGCGTTTTTTGAATGATTCCAGCCGCAGCCGATATTCCTGCTCCGCCTTCGAAACCACAGGGGCTGCCGTGACGCCGGATCCGTTCAACGCGGAGATGTTTGTCGAAGATGCCAAAACGCCTGTTTCCTTCCGGCGAGCCAACTACTTTTTCGTGTGTTCAAATGTGAGTGGTGCTTTGTCCCAGTCAGGAATTAGGGTTTGTGGTAGTGGATCTTGTTAAAGATCCACTACCCTAAAATTAACATGTGACAAAGCAGTAGGTTACCCCAGGTCGGGACGCCAGGCTTGTGCAGCCTGGCTTTTCGACTTTCGATGAAACATTTAAGGCGCTCCACCTGTTACCGATTCGGATGCCCTATTCCGGTCGAGGCCGTGGACGCGGTTTTCCTTTGGGAGCAGGTCGGCGTCGAGCTCCTGCGGGGGCTGGTGGTCGGAACGTGCGTTGCACTTCTTCCAGAGCCGTTTTGCCTTCCGCCACAAGTCGGATCGCGTCCTTTTGCAGAGTTCTCATGCCGTCCTTGACCATCTGTTCTTTGACGGCTTCCAGCTGAAAGTTGTCGCAAACAACCGCTTTCATGCCTTCGGTCATTTCCAGCACTTCGTACACGGGGGCTCGACCATGGAATGGAACGCCATCGCAGTCTTCGCAAAGTTCTTCGATGGTAGGAGCGTTCTCATCGTCTTCTGCTGGTGGCGAAGGAGCTCGATAAAGCACGGTGGTTTCCGGCGGCAGTCCCAGTCTCTGCAGCAGCTGAGGGTTTGGTCGAAACGCCTGCTTGCAGTCATCACACAACAAGCGGATCAGCTTTTGAGTGATGATGCACTTTACCTTTTTGGCGACTTCGTCTTTTCCGACCCAGGCAATCAATTTTTGAATCGCTTCAAACGGTGTATTGGCGGGAATCTCCGCCACAAAGCACACCTTGTCTGCGAAGTTGAACATCGTCTGCACGACAGCTGGATCTGTGAGCGGATTCATGTAAATCAAGTCTGCTTCGCGTCGCAGAACTCGATCGAAACTCATTTCCAGATCATGACCGTCTTCCGGAGCGAAGTCAGTGACGTTCGTCAGTTCTTTCCCACCGGTGTCTGCCATGCTGAACACGGAGTACATGTATGGATCAACACAGTGTAATGCGGTTATGCTTAGCGATGTGACTCCACTTTGAGGCGGCCCACAAGCCAGGATGATTCCCTTGGAATCTTCCGTGAAGTCTCGCAACTGCTTGGCGAGGTCCGCCGGCATTTTGGCGTCGCTGGCTTTGGTGTGAGTGATTTTCGGGTTTTCCACCTGAATCATCAGTTTTTCCACACCCGGCTTTAGCGGTGTCGCGGAAACCAAAAGATGAAACTTGGTGCCTTCAAATTCTGCGAAAATCCCGCCAGACTGAGCCGCGGCGCGTTCCTGCGGGTTCAGGCCGGACAGCACTTTCAGCATCTGAACCATCGCCATGCCGCGTTGTCCAGGAACCGCTCCCGCAGGGTAAGGTATCCCATCAATAACAAAGCGGATGCTGAAGCGGCCGTTGGCTGGTTCCAGCAGAATCGTATGAGCTCTACGTCCCAACGCGCTGGACATCATCCGTTTGACGGGAACAAGCGCCGCTTTCACCAATCGAGCGTTTTGCTTTAGGTCTGTTTCACGGCCGTACATCGGACCTTGAAACAGCACCTGTTCCATGTTTTCCAGTTCGTCTTCTTCGTTTTCTTCTTCTTCACGCCCCACAACTCAAACCTTTCCTGCAGAAATGCGTTGCATTCTGTTTGTCAAAGTCTCGCGTTCGTCGGCAAACGAATGCCCGCCTGCCGACCGTCTGAAGTCTCGCTTTCGCGTGGGCATTGTGATGCACAAACCACGCAATAACCAGAGTCAGGATGGCCGACCGCCTGATTTGAGCTGCTTTTTTGCTGGTGGAACTGGCATAAATAGAATGCCACCAGCTGAAATGTTGTGATTCCGCAATCCGCTCGTTCCCGGCCATGGTTTGCCAGGCACGAGCGGTGTCGCTGTTGCACTGTCAGTCGGGCCAGAGCTATTCGGCCTTCGGTGGGGCTGGAGTTGCAGGAAGCTCTTTGATGCTGACGTTGCGGAATTCGACTGGATCGTTATGTCCAGCGAAACCGAAAAATCCGCTAGCTCGGTCTTTTCCGGGGTGAGGTTTTTCTGCAAGAAACGTGGTCACTTTGGATAAGTCGGCGTTCAAGATCACGTTGCCGTTCAGTTCCACTTTGATAGTGCTGCCGTCAACGGTAACTTCCTGAAAGTTCCACTCGCCAATTTCTCGCAGGTAGCCTCGATGAGCAGCAACCATGCCGTAAACAGAACCGTGGTATTGACGATCGTCCAGCTTGGCGTACTTGGGGTGTTCTGAATCCAGAACCTGCAGTTCGCACATTCCAGAATACGCAACGTCGCCTTCACCTGGGCTGCGAATTGCCAGACCGTTGTTTCCACCCGGTGGCAGCTTGAATTCAACTCGAGCGATAAAGTTTCCATATTCCTTTTCGGCCAAAAGCAGTCCGCCGTGGCCAGCCTTGCAGCGGATGGCGCCGTCCACAACTTCATAGTTTTCTACGCTGCCCTTCCAGCCGGTCAGGTCTGTGCCATTAAACAGAGGTTGAAAGGCCTGGCTTTGGTGAGCATTCAATAAGCCGTTGGCTTCTTCCGCGCCGATCTCCCGAACGAAAATGTTCCGCCAACGAATTTCACCACCATGAGTTTGCAGTTCGATTGGTCCTTTTGCGAACAGTGGCGACTTGCGATCCCAATAGTTTTCCATGATCGCGTTGTCCACAACCAGTTTGTCATTCAGATAGATCGTTGTGCGAGCACCCAGCTGGATGATGCGAAATGAATTCCATTCACCAAACGATTTGTCGGCCAGGACGAATGGGTTCTTTCCGGGAGCACCAGGACTGTTGTTCCACAGCCCGCCGCTTCCCAGGTGGGAGTCAATTTTGAATTTGGAAGGGTCGGTATAGTCCCAGATCTGAACCTGAGGAGTTCCCTTCAGGTAAATGCCGCTGTCTGCTCGAGCAACCGTTTTGTAGTCGATCAGAAGTTCGTAATCGCCGAATTCTTCGTTGGTAACGGCGTATGCACCATGGCCATCGTTGACTAGTTCGCCGTTTTCAACGGTCCAGTGAGTCGCCAGATCGGCATTCCATTCTTTCAGCTTAGCGGCACGTTCCTCTTCGGGAAGTTCAGCCAGCTTGCGAGGATCGAAATGTGGCATGCCGTGCCAGCCAGTCAGATCCGTCGCGTTAAACAGCGGTCGGAAACCTTCCGGCGCATCTGCAGCAAACGAGGTCGCTGTGGTTGATAAAACGGCCAGAATGGTGAGGGCGAAATTGCGAATGGGGAGAAATTTCATGGGAAGCGAGCATCCATCAGGTGTGAAGGTGAGGCAGGACTAAGCTCGCCAATCTAACGCAAACTTCTCTCAAATAAAACCATTTGGCACATGGATATTCCGTTGATGGTGCTGCATTTTATGAAGTAATTAACTGAGCCACTGCCATTGAAGCTCAGGATTGCGACAGAACCTGCCGTGAACAGTTGCCTTAATCTTTCGATTCTGGCGACGATTGGAACTTCCGAAAATCACGGGCTGTCGGCCTGCGAAACGTAGGAATCCAACGTTTGTTTCGTGACAATGCTGCCAACCAGAACGACGACTGGCCAATGCTGTGAAACGTGACTTATCGTTCAAAAACGTCGCCCGCGGTTTCCTTCCCAATCAATAATCCGACGTTTTCCGGATTCCAGCCCCATCGCGTGATTCATGCTTGCTCATATCTTTCGCAGCTCGCTGCCTACCCTTTTTCTGTTGGCCGTTTTGCATGCTTCTGCTGCCGCTCAGCAGTCACTGGAGTTTTCCAGGTGGTCGGGAGACATCAATGTTCCGGATCCCGTGGCGATTAGCTTCGACGATAAAGGCCGCGCCTATGTGACTCAAACACAACGACGCAAAGCCAACGATCTGGATATTCGAGCGAACCGCGATTGGGTGACGAATGATGTGAGTTTGCAAAGTGTTGATCAGAAACGAGATTTCTATCATGAGCGGCTGGCACCAGGTGGCGACAACGCCAAACGCGTGCAGGATCTGAACGAAGACGGTTCGAACGATTACAAAGATCTGATGTTCATCAGTGAATTGATTCATCGTCTGGAAGATACCGACGGCGATGGTGTTGCGGATAAGACTCAGCTGTTTGCAGACGGCTTCAATTCCGAAGTGACCGGTATTGCGGCGGGCGTTCTTTATCACGAAGGCCACGTTTACGCCACGATTGCTCCAGACGTCTGGAAGCTGACCGACACCAACGACGATGGAACCGCCGATCGGCGAGAAATTATGGCCACCGGATTTGGTCTGCACATCGCTTATGCCGGACACGACATGCACGGTCTTACCGTCGGCCCGGACGGTAAGATTTATTGGTCAATCGGCGACAAAGGAATCAGCGCGACTTCAAAGGAAGGCAGAAAGTTTCACTTTCCCAATCAGGGAGGCGTAATGCGTTGCAATCCGGATGGCACCGACTTTGAAGTGTTTGCTCACGGTTTGCGAAATGTTCAGGAACTGGCGTTTGATCAGTTTGGTAATGTGTTTGGAGTCGACAACGATTCCGATCAGCCCAAAGAGAGAGAACGTTTTGTTTACATTGTGAAAGGAATGGACGCGGGGTGGCGATGCAACTATCAGTATCGCGGTGAGGGTTACAATCCCTGGATGGATGAAGGTTTGTGGGAACTTTGTCACGATGGCCAACCCGCTTACATTGTACCGCCGATATCTCATTCCATTAACGGACCAGCCGGATTTACCTACAACCCGGGAACCGCTTTGGGGCCAGAATACTACGACTATTTCTTTCTGGCAGGAGCACCCGGAGGGCCTCAAATCGCATTCCAGACAAAGCCGAACGGTGCGTCGTTTGAAATGGTGAATGAACATGAAATTGGCAGGAACCTGCCAATTGTTGGAATCAACTTTGGTCCCGATGGAGCACTCTACGGTGTCGATTGGGGCGGCGGATATCCGTTGAACCAAACGGGAGCCATCTGGAAAATCGACGACCCAGCGCATGCGGGCTCTGCAATTCGAAAAGCCGTTCAGCAACTGCTGGCTGACGGCATGGCAGAAAAATCGCTTGACCAGTTGCGGGAACTTCTATCACACGCTGATCAACGAATTCGCCTCAAGGCACAATTCGAACTCGTCGCTCGAGGCCAGTTTAAGCTGTTGATCGAAGCCGCCAGCAACGCGACCGCACCCCAGTTGTCACGGCTTCATGCAATCTGGGGGCTCGGGCAGATTTGCGACAAACCGTTGACACTCGACACGCCCGCAGCGGCAGAATGTTTGCAGACGCTGGTGACGTTGCTGACAGACGCCGATGTTGAAATCCAGTTTCAGGCAGCACGCACTTTGGCCGACATCCCGTCTTGTGATGGCGACGTTTTTCTATCGTTGCTGGATACCGCCAATGATCGTTTGCGGTTTCAGGCGATGATGTCGCTGGGCGATCACGGCAGTTCTGCGGCATTCGAAAAGCTGACTTCAATTGCGTCGAGGTTGACCCCTGCAGAAGGCTATTTGCGGCATGCCGTATCGATGGCGTTGGCTTCGTGTGGCACGGCGTCGCAGTTGGAACAGTTGCATAATCATGCCAGCAGCATGGCTCGGCTGTGTGCCGTCGTAGCTTTGCGACACCAGCAGGCTGAACAAGTGGCCGCTTTTTTATCTGATTCAAACGTAGCCGTCGCGGAAGAGGCCGCTCGAGCGATCCATGATGATTTTTCCATTGAGCCAGCGATGTTGTCGCTGGCAAACTCGGTGGCGGAACATAATTCGGCTACCGAAAATTCAGAGGCGTTTTTGTGGCGTTCGATCAACGCGAATTATCGAATTGGAGGCCTGCACGAATTCCGGACGGTGTTGGCGTTTGCAGATGATTCCACTGCGCCGATGGCCATGCGACTGGAAGCGATGGATGCTTTGGTGACGTGGAACAGTCCGGTGCCGCTGGATCGCGTGACCGGGCGTTTTCGGACTTATGGCCAGCGCTTTGATGACTTCAAGGGCGAACAAACGCGTGAGACTCTGGCAGGATTATTGCGGGACTCAACTGCGGCCATGCAGGCGGCAGCGATGAAGCTTCATCAGGCTCATGGATTGTTGGTTAATGAATCAATGCTGTTAAGGATGGCTTTGGGTGCGGATTCGCCGTCGAAGCTGGTGATGGAATCACTCAATCTACTGGATGCTCAAACGTCAAGCCTGTTGCCTCAGGCATTGCAACACACGATTGGCAGTGCAGACGGCGATGTTCGCATGAGAAGTCTGGAGCTGATGGTCGATCTGCAGATTCCGGCTGCGTTTGCAGAAATGCAGTCGATGTGGCCCAAGGCAAGTTCGCCGCTGCGTCAGAAAATCGTACGCTTGATGAATGACCTGGCAACGCCGGAAGCGGACAGGTTTCTTGTGGAAATCACGCCAACTTCGATCGACGAAATCAGCAACAGTAAAGTCAGCATTGAGATACTGGAAATGCTGAAACAGCGGAGTTCAGGCAACGCTGTATTTGCGAAGCTTCGTTCTGAACTTGACCGCATTCTTGCCCAGGCGGCTGCTGAGTCTGTTGAACAGGGTTTTGCCATGTGTTTAACAGGGGGCAACAAGAAGCTCGGGAAAGCGATTTTTAATACTCATCTTGAAGCTCAGTGTGTCCGCTGTCATCGAGTCGGTGACGAAGGCAGCACGGTTGGCCCCAATCTTGCCGACATTGCCACAAAACGCAAGCCTGAGCATCTGCTGCGAGCAGTGGTGGCTCCCAGCGCAGACATTGAACCCAATTATCGCAGTGTGGTTGTCGTGCTGGCGTCAGGGAAAACGGTGCCGGGAATTAAGCTGAAAGAAACGGAAGAAGAGCTTGTTATCGCGGACAGTCAGGGCAAAGAAATCGCATTTGCGATGGATGACGTTGACGACGTGTTTGAGCAAAATGTTTCCATTATGCCCGACATGACCAGAACGTTGTCGCTGTCGGAAATCCGCGATGTTGTCACCTACTTGTTGTCGTTGAAACAGCAATAGATGCGACTCATGCCCGTAGTGGTAAATCGCACTTGGCAAATGAGCGACTAACGCCAGAACAGAACGATGCGACCGATGATCACCCACGGACGAATTTTAAACATGAAGCAGTGTGGGCAATGATAGGGGCGCAGGCCTAACACAAACATTAAATAAGCAGTGCCATGCAAGGGAAGCGGCTTCAGTTGCACTTTGCAGAACCCGCACCGGTACGGAACTTTCGACGTTTTCTTTGTGGTCGTTTTAGACATAAAGCAGCTGCAAAAACGATAGATCGCCAGCAGCGCTATCTGAGATTCGGCAATGAATTGTTGTGTCAGACGGGGTGTAAACCAAGGTGCGATGTTGGAGTTTGGGTACGTCGATGGTGTGTGCAACTGTACTGCCCGTTGCGTTGGGGCAGTTGCCGATCGATTGAGCTGCTGAGTTCAGTTCGATGACTGTCGAAAGCCTTGGGGGAGGGGGCAGTGCAATGGTTGCGTCAATGGGATGCAGTTCCCCGTGTATGCTAGAGTGCCTTACCCCTGCATGTCGATCAGTTATCGTGTGGGATGTTGAATTTGTTCAGATTTCGGAAACGTGAATCACCAAGCGAAACCCAAATCGGTCAATCCTTTTCGCGGTCGACGTTACGTATCGGTGAATTGGCGGAAATTTAGGATGCGGTCACATGCCCTTGAAATTCAAGAACATCAAAACGTTCTGTCTCATCCGCTGGATTTGGCGTGTGCGAAACTGCAATCGCGCAATAGGTTTGCTGTACTGGTGTTCACTGGTGAATTGTGTTCAGCCCGTGGCTTCAAGGGCACGCAGTTAATTGCGGGCCTTTGAGCCACTGGTAAACGAGAGCCAACGTCGGATCAGGTTCTGTCCGACGCTGTTAGTATTCGTTGCCTGTGGCAACGTCTTCGACAGCCGAAAACGTCGACTTGGCGACCTGACGGATGGTTTGGTTGTTGCGTTCATCGGTGAGCTTTTGCAGAGCATCATCGAAGCTCATCACGCCAAGGTCACCATCGATGCGGCAGCGAACGGCAACAGCATTCTGTTCAGCTTCTTTGGGGCCAACCACCAGCATGTAGGGAATCAGGTCCATCTGAGCATCACGGATTTTTGCCTGCAGCTTGGCGCTTTGCAGGTCTGTGGTGACTCGGAAACCTGCCTGTCGCAATCGAGTTGCCACGTCCTTGGCGTAGTCGTCTGATTTTTCGCTTAACGGCAGTACTCGAATTTGTTCAGGTGCCAGCCACAGTGGGAAGGCTCCCGCAAAGTGTTCAATTAACATGCCGACGAAGCGTTCCATCGAACCAAATGGGGCTCGATGAATCATCACCGGTCGATGTTGTTTGTTGTCTTTGCCGGTGTATTCCAGTTCAAACCGGTTTGGCAGGTTATAGTCCAGCTGAACGGTTCCCAGCTGCCATTCTCGACCCAGGCAGTCACGCACCATGAAGTCGGCTTTCGGGCCATAAAAGGCGGCTTCGCCCGGCATTTCGATGAAGTCCAGTCCGGCTTCGGTCAGCACCTTTCGAAGTGTGTCCTGAGCGTTCTGCCACAGTTCATCGCTGCCGACGTATTTGTCAGATCCGGGATCTTTTGTGGAAAGCTGAACTCGATAGTCTTCCAGGCCGACGGCTTCCAGCACGTATTTCACCAGTCCCAGAGTATCCTTAAATTCCTGTTCCACCTGTTCCGGCGTGCAAAACAAGTGAGCGTCGTCCTGAGTCAGTCCGCGCACTCGCAGCATGCCGTTTAGTTCGCCGGATTGTTCGTGACGGTAGACGGTTCCGAATTCCGCCAGTCGCACGGGCAGGTCGCGGTAACTTCTAGGAATGGCTTTATACATCTGAGCATGATGCGGGCAGTTCATCGGCTTCAGCAGATAGCGTTCCTGCTGCTTTTCCCATTTGCGAAGCACGGCGCGTTTTTCGTCTGCCGAACCGGATAATGGAAACTCTTCCCCTGAAAAGCCGAGCACCATGGCGGCGTCCAGCAGTTTCTTTTCTGCGGCTGCATCCGGCGGTTGAACGGAGTCTTCATCGGGATCCAGACATCGAATCCAGTAATCCACCAATTGCCCGGCCGAATGCCCGAACAGTGGTGCAAATTGAGAATCGCGATAATACGGAAAGTGTCCACTGGTTTCGTACAATTCGACTCGACCAATGTGCGGCGAATACACCGGTTCGTAGCCTCGGCGAGTCAATTCCTTCTTGATGAAGTCTTCCAGAGTCGCTCGAATGGTGGCCCCTTTCGGCAGCCACAAGCAAAGTCCCTGTCCAACATCCGGGTTGATGGTAAACAGCTGCAGCCGACTTCCGAGAACTCGATGATCGCGTTTCTTGGCTTCTTCAATCTGCTCCATGTACGCGGCCAGTTCCTTCTTGTCGAAGAAGGCTGTGCCGTAAACTCGTTGCAGCGAACGATTGGAAACGTCACCCTTCCAGTGCGAACCGGCGACATTCAGAATCTTGAAGGCCTTGGCCATGCCCGCATGAGGAATATGGGGGCCTCGACAAAGGTCGACAAATTCACCCTGGCGATAAAAGCTAAGTGATTCGTGATCTGCCAGACCTGACTTAATGTGTTCAACCTTAAGTTCCTGGTTCAGGTCTTCGCAGAACTGAATCGATTCTTCGCGGTTCATCGTGAAGCGTTCGAAGGGCTCGCCTTCTTTCACGATCTTTTTCATTTCCGCTTCGATCTTAGGGAAGTCATCTTCGCTGATGGGAGTTGCCAGATCGAAGTCGTAATAAAACGTGTTTCCTTTGACAGGGCCGAACGCCAGGCCCACGCCTTCGTACAGACGCATGATCGCTCGCGCCATAATGTGAGCGCAGCTGTGGCGCATGACGGCTGCGGCTTCAGGGTCACGAGTTGTCAGCAGTTGCAGTGGGACCGGACGTAGGTCTGTCAGTTCTGTCAGGGGACGCATGGCATCGACGGTTGTTCCGTCAATAACAGCTGCAGCGGTGGCTCGCGCAAGCCCTTCGCTGATACCTTTGGCGACATCCAAAGCTGTCGCATTGTCTTCGTGCTGAACAATATTGCCGTCAGGCAGCTGTACCTCAATCATCGTGACGATTACATCCGTAGTTTTTTCTTGTGGGCCGGCGACCGAAACAAATGGTCCCCTGAAATGAACGACTCACCCCACTCGATAGGTTTAAGACCCGAGTTATAGCGTGAGGTTCAATCGCCCACAACGGCGACGTTTATGCAGCAAAACGCGGCGTTTAGGGAGATACGGCGATCTGGCCGCGCTGAATTGGGGCGGGTGTCAGTGAATGGAGATCGCGTGCGAGCTCCAGGTTGAAAGTCTTCCTGGCGATGATGCTCGCATTGTTTCTCAGCGACAACGGAGCGGCTCGGCGGTTCGCACGTCCCATGTCTTCCGGCACTCCACGCTACCGTAGCAAGGCCGAAGCCCTTGCTACGTCGTTGAACCCTTCAATGTGTCAAATGCGTTTCTCAGCAATTCTTCGGTTTGTTCGAAGCTGATGCAGCCGTCTGTGATGGACACGCCATATTCCAGAGTTGAAGGGTCGGGCCCCAGGCTTTGCTGTCCTGCTTTCAGGTTGCTTTCCAGCATTAAGCCCACAATGGTGTCGTTTCCGGCGGCTCTCTGGCGAATGACGTCGTTCCAAACAACCGGTTGCTGAGTGAAGTCTTTGTTCGAATTTGCGTGGCTGCAGTCAACGACAAAGCGTGATGGCAGGTTTTCCTTGGCCAGCAGGGCGCTGGCTTCTGCCAGGCTGGCTTCGTCGTAGTTCGGTCCCAGCCGACCGCCTCGGAGAATTAAGTGGCCCATGTCGTTTCCGACCGTGTTAACGATGCATGTTTTGCCATCGTTGTCGATGCCCAGAAAGCAGTGTTCTGCTCGAGCGGCCTTCATTGCGTTAACGGCCACTTCCAGGCTGCCTTCCGTGCTGTTTTTGAAGCCAACGGGCATCGAAAGACCGCTCGCCATCTGGCGGTGAGTGGGCGATTCCGTTGTGCGAGCTCCAATGGATGCCAGCGTAATCAGGTCGGCGATGTACTGAGGAGTAATCGGTTCCAGCATTTCTGTGGCCGTGGGAACTCCCGCCTGATTCACTTCCAGCAGGATTTGACGAGCCAGATCCAGGCCGGTCGCCATGTCGAATGTGTCGTTTAAAAATGGATCGTTGATGAGACCTTTCCAGCCCACGGTTGTGCGAGGCTTTTCGAAGTACACTCGCATTACCACAACGATGCGTTCGCTGACTTCTTTGGCAAGAGCGGCCAGCTTGTGGGCATATTCAATCGCAATGTCTCTGTTGTGAATCGAACATGGGCCAACCACAGCGATCACTCGACGATCTTCGCCCTTCAAAATCTGCTTAACGGTTTCGCGAGAATCGTAGATGAACTTGCAAACGTCGGGGCTGGCGGCGTAACGCTGTTTGAATTCACCAGGTGACGTCAGCGGGATATTTTCCCGAACGTTGACATCCTGAAGTTTTGGCGAGTCGCTGGTCATGACATTTGCTTTCGAATTGTGATGCCGCGGGTTGGGCCACGCGACGTTTTTCTTATCCGCTGTGTTTTGGTGACTGAGTTGTGTTTTGATTGGCTGGTCGAAGTTGAAAAACTTCAAATCGCTGATGTCAGCGGCGGAAACGGTATGTGAGCCTGTTTAGCGTGAATGACACAGAACGACAGGTGGCAGTATTCAGGAACCCGCAGTTCGGTTCAATCTAAGCCCTCTAAATCGCGGAATTGGCAGGCAATTCGCGAATTTGGCAGCGATGATGGGCTTGCGGTCCGAGAACTAGTACCGAAAACTAAACTTCCCTGTACAATTTTGCTGGCACGATCGAATTCTATGTTCTGGGCGAGACAATTCAGAATGACAACCACGAATGGCACGAATTTCACGAATGAGGGCTTTCAAAAATTCGTTTAATTCGTGGCATTCGTGGTTGAAGACAGCAGCACATGGATTTCGGTCGAGTCAGGGAGATAGGAAATCTGTTTGTTGGCAATTGCTAACACAATGCCATCCATAATGTGGCTGAATTCGCAGATTCAAGCAACCTGTTCCGAGTGTTTCCAACCAACGCGAATTCCAGCTTAGTGCTGCATCACCGCTAAGGATTAAGATTTGTTGTAGTGGATCCTGTTAAAGATCCCGATGTTGCAGGATCTTTAACAGGATCCACTACTTCAGGGCTGAGTTGCAACGAAGCTTTAGACTTCATTATCGCAGCGAACATGTTCATATTGAGTCAATATTTTCTGAGCGACAGCGGAACGCCTCGGCGATTTTAACGTTCTACGTCTGTCTGCGTGCCACGCCACTGGGTCAAGGGCGAAGCCCTTGTTGGGATGTATCGGGGAAAGTCTGATGTCAGCAGGAAGTTTTTCGCAGACGCCTCAGGTTCGGCAGATTCTGGAATCCTGTCGGCGACAGATTCTGCAGCACACACTGCTGGTTGGGTCAGCCACGCTTCTTATAACGGTCGCAGTCGGACTGCTGGCCGCCGGAACTCTGGACTATCTGCTGGGATTGCCCGCGTGGTTTCGTGCTCTGACGCTTCTTGGCTTTGTCGCGACCATTGGCTTTGTCGTTTGGCAGTTTTTGATTCGGCCGCTGAAGTCTGCCATCCCATTAAATCAACTGGGCGCCGCGATTGATCTGACGTGTCCGGAATTGAACGAGAGTCTGGCGACGTTGATTTCCATTCAACGCCCGGAAGCGACGTCTGCCGAATCTGGCTCAACACTTATGCAACGGCGGCTGCAGCAACAGATTTCTGAACAGCTTAAAGGTGTGGCCAGTCGCCAGTTTGTTGATGGCCGCAGCATGACCAAACGATGCGGTATCGCAGGAATCTGTTTATTGGTGCTGTTGCTTCCGCTGGTCTTGTGGCCGTCCGGATCACGATTGCTGGTGGCGCGAGTGCTGAACCCGTTTGCCAATCTGGCGACTGCCACCAATCTTTATTTTGAAGTTGCAGATGGCAACCGCACGGTCGCTAAAGGCAGCACGATCACGATTTCAGCAGCGCCAAAGTGGAGAACGACGACCGAAGGAGTTCGCCCTGAAGTTGTCAATCTGCAATTGATGGCACCAGATGGAGAGTCCGAAAATCTGACGATGGCGTTTGATGCCAGCAGCGGCAACTTTCAATATGACCTGACTCGCATTGCAGAATCCGTGCAGTTTCGAGTGACCGGAGGCGGTGCGACCACAGAAACTTTCAGCATTAAAGTTGTGGACGCTCCTGAAGTGAAGGCCGCCGTGATGACCGTCACTCCGCCCGCCTACACTGGAAAAGCGATCACGCGATTTGACGGTATGGTTGGCGACATGCAGGTGTTTGAACGCAGCAAGATGGAAATTCTGCTGGAATTCAACAAGCCGGTTGATTCCGCAGCACTCGTATGGATTCGCCGTGTTGCACGACCAGTCACCGACACAGAATTGTTCGACCGACAGTTCGACAACATGACCGGCGAAGAAGTTGTTGTTGACGAAGAAGACGTTTTGAACATGAACCCGAATGCTCCGCTGAAACCGGAACAGGAACCGTTGGCCGCGCGTGTTGACGCTGTGCTATCGCCGGACCGACTGGCGGCAGTCTTCGAAATGACGGCTGATGTGGGTGGCGACTTCGTATTCGAAGTTCTGGACGAACATCAGTTGGGAAATCCTTCCGAACCCGATCGAACAATTTCGGTCGGGTACGACAAGCCGCCGGAACTGAAGGTCAGCGGAATTCGAAACGGTGACAGGCTTCGTCCGGACGATATTCTACCGGTGAATTGCCTGGTGAAAGACGACATCGGAATCGGCCTGTTGGAACTGCATGTTTCTCGCAACACCGACGCCGTTAAGATTACTCCCGCCGTGAACTTCGACAAGGGCACCAGCGAGCTGTCGCATAGTTTTCGTTTATCGCTGCCTGACTTGCAGTTGGCCGAAGACGATCGCCTGACTGTCAGAATTCGGACGGCAGACGAACGGCCTGAACCGGGCCCGCAGTATGTGTGGAGCGAGGAATTTATCATCGTGATCGATCGCGATGCTGAAGCCGTGGGCGCCAAAGCCATGGAAAAAGAGACTCGGCAAATGGTTGAGACTCTCAAGCAGATTGAAGAACAGCTTCGCAAAGACACCGAAAAAGCGAAGCATCTGGAACAGCGAGCAGAAAATGATTGGACCGATGAATCGCGAGAAGAAGCCGAAGCCCTTAGCGAAAAAGAACAGCAGCAGGGCCGACTTCTGGAACAGCTGGCCAACGAAGTGGCCACACATCCCATGATGAAAGAGTCGGCGGAAAAGTTGCAGCAGCTTAGCGAAGACATTCGTGACAAGCTGCCGGAACTGCTTGATGAAGCCGTTGATTCAGACCGACAGCAGGCAAAAACTTCGATGTTCGAAGCGGTCGAAAAAATGGAACAGGTTCGCAGCGAACTGCATCAGGAAATCGAAAAGATTGAAGAGATCGCTCGACTGGAACAAAAGCTGACAGAACTTAATCGGCTGGCTCTGGATGCAGAACAGCTTGCGAAAGACGCAGATCAATTGGAAAGCGATCGCCAGCAGCCAGATGCAAAGCCGGAAGACGTCGAACAACAACAGTGGGATCAGGAACTGAATCAGCGACAGCAGGAACTGAACCAGGATCGCGAAGGCTTAAGCGAAGATCTGGAACGGCTGATTCAGGAAGAACGCGAACTGTTGGAAGCAGCTCAGCGAGCTCAGAAAGAACGGCTGCAGGAGATCGCCGACGAAGCCAACAAGCTGGCATCGCGCGAGCAAAAAGTGGCCGACGGTGTTCAGGATGAAGCTCAGGAAGCCGGCGCAGATGCTCGCCAGATCGCCGAAGACCTGGACAAAGCTCGCCAGCAGGCGGAGCAAATCGCGAAGCAACAATCGCAGAACCAGAACGATGATGGCGAGAACGAAAACGAGAGCAACAAGGCCGACGTGCAGGCTTTGCAACAGGCGGCAGAACAGCTTCGTCAGGGGAATCTGGCGGAACCCAGAAAGCAGGTCGATGACGTTGCCAGCCAACTGGCCAAAGACGAAAAATCCGCCCAGGTCGCCGATCAGTTGAAAAGCATCAGCGAACGCATCGAACAACTGCAGCAGGAACGCAACGCTGGTGCCGAACAACAACAACCGCAGCCAGCTGATTCGGCAGCCTCCCAGCAGAAAAATGATGTCGATGCAGATCAGGCGGTGAATGACATGCTTCAACGTCTGAAACAGCTTGCCGATGCCGCGAAGGCCGCGGCGGACGCAACTAAGGCAGACACTGGAACAAATGCAGAAGCACGCGATAACGCCCAGCAATCGGCTGAAAAGGCAGAAGACGCCAGCGAAGAAGCGGCGGCCGGCAAGTTTGCCGAAGCGGCAGACCAACTGCGCAAGGCGGCTCAAGCGGCAGACAAAAGTGCGCAGCAAATGCAAACCTCAAGTCCTCAGCAGCAGGACCTGCCCGGACAGATGGAAGGTGTTAAAGATGAATTGAACCGAGCGGCGGAGATGTTACAGAATATGCAGCAGGACAACCGTTCGCAGTCTGCCGCTCAGCAGCAAACTCAACAAGACATCGCTCAGCAAGCAGCGAAGTTACCAGAAAAGCTGCGGGAGCTTTCAGAAATCATGGCGATGGAAGCTTTGCAGATGCAAAAAGAAAGCCAGCAGGCGGCGGACGCTCAACAGGTGGCTCAGCAAGCGCAACAGTCCAGTCAGCAGGCGTCGTCGGATTTGCAGCAGGCGCAATTGCAGCAGGCCGGTCAGTCCAGCAAGCAGGCTGCTGAACAGCTTAAGCGGATGGCACAGATGGCTGAAGCTGCCGGACAACAGGCTGGCGAACAGGATTCACCAATTCCAACAGAAGTCGGTGAAAGTGTGGCCGACGCACTTCAGGACTTGCAGCAGGCTGCCAAAGCGATGCAACAACAGCCAGCAGAATCTGAACAAGCCGGTAAGCAAGGCGACCAGGCAGAACAATCGGCGAACGGTGAACCGGGGCAGCCAGCTGAAGGGGACCAGGCCGTCGCTGCAGAAGGTCAGCCCGGTCAGCAAGGCGAATCCGGCCAGGAAGGTCAGCAGGGCCAACCGTCTGATGAAGGGCAGGCTCAAGCCGGACAGTCTGGCGAAAAACCGAACCAGTCATCGGGAAGTCAGCAATTGAATTCAGCCGCGAAAGCGTTGGCTCAGGCAGCTCAGGACGCTCTGCCCGGACAGTTCAATCCAGGGCAAATGCCGGACAGTGGTGAGCCTTCTCAGGCAGGTCGCGACGCCATGGGCAACGCTGCGTTGTGGGATGGTCGAATTGCGGCAGAAGCTGCGAAGGCAGCTGGTTCGCGAGACTGGGGCCAGCAAAACGACGAATTGGAAACCGAAACTTCGGACGCCGCTGGAATCAGCCGCGACAGCGAATACCAGGCTTTGATTCGCATGTATTTTCGAGAAGTCGCGCGGGCGACTGCAAATCAGGACGACAATTAGTTGGCTAATAGTAGCGCCATTTTCATAGCGTTCTTTTGATGTGGGTGGCCGAGTTTAGACAAAGCTTGCGAAACGCAGCCCGGTGTTGTGCGGGCGCTATTCCGTAGAAACTTCGATGCGGCGAGGTTCCGTGCGAGACGCTCGCGGCAATTCAACTCGCAACACTCCGTTATTCAGTCGTGCAGAAATGTGTTCGTGATCGACGTCGTCGCTAAGAATGAACGACCGCAGGAAATCGCCCACTTTGTATTCTTCGTGAACGATGCCTTCTGGTTGAGCCACCGTTTTTACTCGACCAAACAACGCCAGCCGATTGTCCTGAATCTGCAGATCCAGACCTTCTGCGTTAACGCCGGGAAGGTCGGCGTATAACACCAGGCCTTCGGCTGTTTCGTAGATGTCGATAGGCGGGTTAAACAGTAGTCGTGGCGCAGATTCATCGGCAGCGTTGCTGTCGCTGGCTGCAGCCGCAGTTGCTCTTACTATTTCTCGCTGATCGCTCATTGTGTTGTCCTGTTATTCTATGCCGACAGTTCTACGGTTTCTGCCAAAGATCGCCGTACACCGCCCGTTTCAAGCCGGGCCTTCTGTGATTGGAATACTGCGTGCGGCAATGCCTGCAACCTTGGGAAGCACGACGGTTAGAATGCCAAGAGAGTATTCCGCTTTCATGCCGTCTTCGTCAATTCGATCCGGCAGTTGCAGACTACGCTGCCATGCCCCCTGAAAACGTTCCTGCCGTCGAAACGAATCTTCTCGCGCTTCGGCGGGAGGTTTCCGCACGCCTTTAATTGTCAAGACGCCATTGGCGGCGGTCAGTTCCAGGTCGGCAAGTTCCACGCCCGGAATTTCCGCCGTCAGAATGAACTTGTCGCTGGCATCCGTCAGGTTAATCAACGGGAACCGCCGCGCAGAACGTTGAAACGACAGGTTCATCCCCTGCAGTAAGCGATCGACTTCGCGTTCCAGATCGCGGAACGGGTCCCAGTTCTGTCCCCAGCGGAAGACTGGCATCTGTGTTTCTCCTTACAAGAGCCGCGCGGGCCCCGGTTTGAACCGAAGTTCAGGCAGTATTTCTGACTTGCGAAGGCATGATTTTCAGCATGCGTGACCACGATTCGGCATCGAGAAGATTGACGATTTGTGTCGGCAAGACATCACGAATCAATTGGCAGCACAGATCGTGCCGCTTACCGGCAAATTTCTGTACATCATTAACTTTTGTGATTGAAACGTCGCAACGTGTTTCTTTCAAAAGCCTTACGTACCGATGTGTTTAGTCGGGGGGATTTCGGCGATGTCAACATTCCCTGCCAAATTTACACCCAGAGGCCCAAGTGGATTGCCAAGCGGCGTGTCGCGTTCAGAATCCCGTTGCTGGAACATTTCAAGGACGCGAGCCTCATGACAGAATCATCCAAAAATCACGCCGTATATGTGGGCAGCTTCGATCCGCTGACATTGGGGCATCTGGACATTATCGCTCGTGGAGCCCGGATCTTTGAAAAGTTGACGATCGGTATCGGTATCAATCCGGACAAGAATGCCTTGTTCTCCACAGAACAACGGATCGAATTGTGCCGGGCGGCTGTCAGTAAAATTCCCAATGTCAGCGTCACTTCGTTTGAAGGTCTGGCCGTGGAATTTGTTCGCCGCTGCGGCAGTAACGTGTTGTTGCGAGGTGTTCGCAGTCTGACGGATATCGATTCAGAATTCACCATGTCACTGGCGAACCGAGTTTTGGACAGCAGCATTGAGTCTGTGTTTTTGATGTCCAGCGAACGCTACAATCATATCTCAAGTTCGTTGATCAAACAGATCGCACAGATGGCTGGCGGCAATGTGCCGGAACGCCTGAAGGACTTTCTGCCAGAGGTTATCATCGCTCCATTGCTGGAACGCTTGAAATAGCGACCAGACGGGCTTCTGAATTATTCACTTCTGTTCTGCTGCGGCGTCAGCAGAATGTGCATCACACGATGCATCGCTTAATGTTTCTGTCGAACACTGGAGTTATTTCGTGGTAAAAACCGCATCTACAATGTTGCCTTTGGGCACTGTCGCTCCCGACTTTTCTTTGGCAAACGTTGATGGTTCAACCGTCAGTCGTGCTGATTTCGCCGGCAAGCCGTTGCTGGTTGTGTTTATGTGCAATCACTGCCCGTTTGTGATTCATCTGCGATCTGCGCTCGCTGCATTCGGTGACCAGTATCAGGCCAAAGGATTGGCAATGGTGGGCATCAGTTCCAACGATGTCGACGCTTATCCTCAGGATGGCCCCGAACTGATGAAGGCCGAAGCAGCCGCTGCCGGTTACAAGTTTCCATACCTGTTCGACGCCGATCAAAGTATTGCCAAGGCTTACAAGGCCGCGTGTACTCCGGATTTCTTCCTGTTCGACGCCGACCATGCTTTGGTTTATCGAGGACAATTCGATTCCAGCCGACCTGGCAATGGAATGGACGTCACAGGCAACGACCTAAAGGCAGCCTGCGACGCAGTGCTGACCGGCAAAGAACCAGCCGCAGAACAAATGCCCAGCATCGGCTGCAACATTAAATGGAAAGCCGGTTCAGAGCCTGAATACTTCGGCGCGTAATTTTTGTAAGAGATGGCTTCTGGAGTTTGCCTGTAGCTGGACTCGCCTGAGTCCTGGCCGTTCACGGAATCGAAACCGTTAGTGCGATGGATTCGTTCATGCGCTGATATTTGCGGAGGGCGCGTAAGGCTGAAGGGCAACCTTTGTTTTGCTCGGTCAGTATTGTGCTGCTTTTGCTGCAAGACTGACGAGATTACGGGAATGCCAAATATATTGACCTTGGGATGTTCACATCAATGATAATGCCAAACGATTAGCAACGTGTGCGTGGAGTGAGCCAGATGAAAGTTGACATTGCGATAAAGATACTTGGCGACCTGCTGGCAGTCGTTGCCGAAGAAGGAGTGCGTCTATCATTCTTGTTGCGTGAAGACTTCGAACTCCTGTTCAACGGAAGGCCACGAACAACTGCACCGGCCGAATCCATTGCCACCGCTGTATCGACGCTCATTGAATCTGGAGTTTTACAAATGAATGGTCAAACGCAATTTCGTTATCCTCCGGAAACCGTCCACCGCGTGATGGACTTGGCTCATCAGAAAAAAATTTCGGATGAGGCGATTCGATTCACAGAGTTTGGGGGCGCGGCTTGGGAGCACCTCACAAACGTGGACTGGGAGCTATACACAAAATTGGAGGCAAATGAAGTAGACGGGATTTGGACGATTGGCATTCAGTCAACGTCGGAAAAAGGAATTTGTTCGTATCTGGACAAGATAAATTTCGAGAAGTCGGAAGCTAGGATCGTTGATTTTGGGAGGCTAACCGATCCTTGGAAACCTGTTTACTGGAAGACGGTCAATTCTGGATTTAGTGCGGTGATCACAGCAACTAGCAGCGTGTCCGGATACCGGTTTCGGCCTGGATATGATTA
>CALFSX010000278.1 GCA_937916515.1 uncultured Planctomycetaceae bacterium
TACGTAGCGACGGGGGCAGTCATAGGTGGTGGCGGATCTGAGAAGGGTGGCCGGAGTTGGAGCGAGGGAAGAGCGAATCCCCGGGGTTTCCTTCGCAAGCTCCGTCCAACCCCGGCCACCCATCGTCGAACATTGGCCGATCGGCCACAATCCGTGACTGCACCCGGTAGCGACAACGGAGCGGCTCGGCGCATAGAACGTTCCATGTCTTTCCGCATGCCACGCCAGCGGGTCAAGGGCGAAGCCCTTGCTAGAACTTTCGCAGTTCGGTTTTTGAGGCTTTGCTTTCCTGTTCTTCGATTTGCATGTTTGTGATTTTCCAGAACCCGTCGCGTGGTTCAATGGAGAACAAGGCGCAGAACTGGTTCTGGCGTTCGTGAACATGTCCCCAGTGTTCCACCGTCCCGCTTACCGTCCAGCGACTTCGAAACTGGAACCCGGGCCATGCAATTTGTGGGTCGGCTGGTAATGCTTCTGCTTCGTCGATGTATTCGACGGCTCGCACGCGAGCAACCGCGCCGCCCTGCTCTCGCATGGCCAGACTTTCTCGCAGTTGCAGATAGATGGTTTCCAGTAAGTCTCCGTCGACGGCAGTTTCCAGCACTTCGTAAATGCGTGCTTCCGTTCCGAAGTCTAACGCTCGATAGGCTCCTTTGTGCAGCGTCTCGAAGACTTCGCGAGCTTCCTGTTCTGCGACGATTGGGCGTTCTTTGAAGGGATGTTCGATTTGCGGTCCGCCCATCGACAACAGAGCGCCAGCCACCAGAAATGCGGTTAACGCGCACTTGCCGAACGACCTGCGACGAAACAGCAGCAAGGCAAACACCGCAAGCCCGCCCACGATACTGTAAGCGGGCACGGTCAGCATCGGAATGGGCGGCACTTTAGCGGCAACGGGTTCGGCTGGTTGAGGCAGTGCGGATTCGTCAACTGTCCAGGTGAAGATGTTTTCTTCCGGCTTATTGAACACTGAAAATTCAAATCGACTCAGCTGATTTGGATAGCTGAAAATGACAGAATTGATTTTGCGGACAACTGTTGGGTGGAACTTGTCCCAGATGATGTTGACATCGGTGACAGAATCGTCGGTGGTACGATAGGTCATAATGATGCCGACTCGACCATTGGCCAGGCTAACCTTTTGAGCGTCGGCTTGTTGAGCAAAGTCTTTCAGGTCCAGTCCATAGAAGTCGATGCGAGTGAATTCCGGCAACACGGCAACGCCGTTAATTTTGGTGGGATTAACGCCGGTCAGCCAGTTCTTGATCAGCTCACGCACTCCATCCTGTTCGTCAATCTCCACAAACGCAGGATCTTTGTGTTCCAGAGGAAGAATGGTTTTCAGGTTGGCCAAAGGAATCAAAACTTCGTGGCGAACTTCTGCTGGTTCAATGTAGATAAAGGAATACACGCTGCTGTAACTGGTGATTCCCAAAGTGGCTTCGCGCTGTTTTTCGAACCACGCATCCCAGTCGGCGTCGGTGGCTTCGTCGCTTAACTGTTCGCCGCTCCAGTCGAATCGCAGAGTTTCTGAGGCTCCTGGTTTCAGGTTTTCGGTGTACGTCAGGTCGGTTCCGGATTGATGCAGAGTAAGCTTCATTTCTGACGGGATGATGAAGTTCTCGTCGCTGATATCCTGTTGAATCGTCAGGAACTCGGGCGGCGCGTCGAAGGCAAATTCCAGCTCGTAGGTCGCCGTATGCAGCATGAGTTCGGTAACGGGAATGCCTTCGTCCGGAATTTCAAACGGTTGCAGATCGGTCACTTTTCCCTTGTAAGCTTCTCCATTGGAATCTCGCAAAGTGATTTTTCGCAACAGAAAGTCGCGATGCAGTTCCAGACCTCGACGAAGCTCTTCCGGCGGAAGCATATCCATGTCGTCGGCTTCCAGGCCTTCAAACAGAAACAGGTCTTCGGCAAACAGCTTCACTCGCATGCGAGCGTTGTTGCGAGTTACAAATATCTGAGCTTCTGTGACGGAAATCGGATGTCTGTTTACTGAAGCAGCTGTCGCGGTTGCCGGTTGACATACTTGCCATGCGACAGCCACGGCCAAAGTGATTGTCAACTGCTCAAACAGGCGACGCCATTGTCTAGACTTCTTAAAGCAGCGAACTTGTTCATGTTGCGGCAAATTTTTCTGAGCGACGTCGTCGCATTTTCGAGCGGTCGCTTTAATGGTCGGTAGCACGGCCTCGCTAGAGTCTTCCTCCCAATGATGCGCACACGGTGCGGGCGTATTGGCCGTAGCGACTACGGAGCGGCTTGGCGATTCGAAGGTCCGATGTCTTGCCGCCAGCCACGCCACTGGGTCAAGGACGCAGCCCTTGTTAGGTTTGAGGCAACCAAAGCACGTGGATTGACAAGAAATGGTCATGTTGGCAGATCGACAGTGGCAGGATTGAAATTTTGATTGTGCTGTACAGCATAGCCAAACAGCTGAGTCGCACCACCAATTCTGCGGTTTTGCCTGCGAATTGCCGGTTCAGTCAGCTTGCAGCCACAACTGCCAAAAATTAGTGCACGCTTCGATGGCACTTGTTCCTCCCGGCTTAACCAAACCGGCCAACGGTGTTACGTGTTGGCATGGATGCTTAGGAAATGAGCAAATGTGGGCGAAGGTGCTTACCACAGCAGACATCACGAACCTTGATGCCGATTTTGTGCACATGATGTAAACCACAGTGACACTGTGAAATCTACGGTTTTTCAAAGATCAACGCGGGCAGATCCTGTGAATTGTGCAGTGCCTTTGATGATTGGGCATGTGGTTTGCTTCCCGTACTTTCCGGGCAAGTTGCCTCACAAAGTCGCAAATCGCTGACTACAGCGTGCAGTCGAACCGCTTAGTGAGACCATCGTGCGGGCTGTTTTGCTTATTCGCTTGTGCGCCGAATTCGAATCGCCGTGCTTAAAGCGATCAGGGCTTTAATTCAGAATACAACTTCCAGTGTCGAACACGTTGGCTGTCACAGAAGTCAAGTCAAATCATCATGATGAACGAAGCAATTACTTTCATTCTGGCTGGCGGGGCTGGCACTCGATTGTTCCCTTTGACGGAAGATCGAGCGAAACCGGCGGTTCCTTTTGGTGGGCAGTACCGCATCATCGATTTTACGTTAAGTAATTGTCTGCACTCCGGGCTTCGCAGAATTCTGGTGCTGCCGCAGTACAAATCTCATTCGATGATGAAGCATTTGCGAGACGGCTGGACAATCTTCAACCCATCGCTTGGTGAATACATCACTCCCGTTCCCCCGCAAATGCGGACCGATGGTTCGTGGTATCAGGGAACCGCAGATGCGATCTTTCAGAACCTTTATCTGCTGGAACGCAGCGGAGCAGATAACGTGGTGATTCTTTCCGGCGACCACATTTATCGCATGGACTATGCGGAAATGGTGCGGTTTCATAACGAATCCAGCGCCGGGTTGACGGTTGCGTGTATGGAAGTTTCTGAAGACGAAGCCAAAGGCTTTGGAGTGATATCCATAGACGAACAACGTCGGATTGGCGCGTTCGATGAAAAGCCCGAACATCCTCAATCAATTCCCGGCAAACCAGGGCGATCGATGGCGTCGATGGGGATCTATGTTTTTCGCCGAGAAGTGTTGGTGGCGGCACTGCGGAAGGATCATGCCAACAAATTGTCTTCTCACGACTTCGGCAAAGATATTCTTCCAGAATTGATTCAGTCGGAAGCGGTCTATGCGTATCAATTCGGTGGAACTCAGGGGCGTGTCACCGCAGACGGATATTGGCGCGACGTCGGTACGGTGGATTCTTACTTCGAAGCGAACATGGATCTGCTGCGACCGGTTCCTCCATTGGACCTTTACCAACCCGATTGGCATATCAGAACCGCCAGCACGCGCAGTCCTCCTGCCAGGACCTGCAACGGTGCTGATGGAACAGAACCACGGTTGATCAATTCCATCATTTCTCCCGGCGCAATTGTCAGCGGTGCGAATGTGACGAATTCGATTTTGTCGCCGGATGTTCGAGTCGACAGTGGTGCTCAGGTTGTTGACAGCGTGCTGTTTGCTGGAGTTAGCGTGGGAGCCGGTTCACAGTTGTCACGCTGTATCGTTGATAAGGGTGTCACAATTCCCGCAGGAACAATGATAAACTTCGAATCGGCCGCTAACCTGCCGGGATGCGTGGTTTCTGAAAAGGGAATTGTTGTGATTCCGAAAGGTTTTTGCGACTGGAAACAACACGTCCGTCCGCCGCACATGGCTGTTACGGAAGTTGCGAAGTAAGTCAGTTGAAGCCAGCAGAGAACTCTGCTTAGCGCAGGCAGGTTCTTGCGGGGAGAGCAGCCGATTCGCTGTTCGAAGGCCCATCAGGATTCTGCAATCCAGCATCAGGAATAGAATTCGATAGCTAACATTGGTAGCATCAGGCGTGGGGTTACAGACGCCTTAAGGATGCAACAATGGCTGACACGATTTACGACTTTCCGCCGACGATTTGGCAGGTGCAGGATTGGTCCTTTTCGCTTGTTCAGTTACTTGTGCTGTGTTTGTTGGTGGGTGCCGTAGGTTACCTGCTTTACGTGCACAGGGACATGACTCCCACACAGTCGAGAGTCACTGGGCTTGTCACGGGCTTCGTCCTGGCGATCGTCTTCGCCAATTGGCTTGTTGTCAATCGAGATGCTTCGGAAACATATCGCCCAATCTCCTTGGGTGACTACGTCGTTGCGACCGGTGTTCTGGTAGCGGCGTTATTGGCAGCGGCTGTGCTCTCCGTCAGTCTCTACAGAAACGGCGGCCTGGGTGAATTCACAGTGGGAACAGCATTCACGATGATGATTGTGTTTGTTTTTATTGCGATCCTTTTACCAAGCGTGCAGTCATCCAGAGGTGCCGCTCGGCGTACTCAATGCAAAAACAACCTGAAACAGCTTGGGTTGGCGATGCACAATTATCACGATGTTCACAACAGCTTTCCGCTGGCTGAATCGGGTGGCCCGCAGGATTCCTGGAGAGTCACGTTGCTGCCGTATGTTGAGCAGCGGGCATTGTTTGAACGCTATAATCAGGACCATGCGTGGGATTCACCGGAAAATATCGCATTGGCTTCAGAACACGTCTTTGCGTTCAGTTGCCCACAAATTCCAAAGGGGCGAGACCGAAATTCTGCGGGGCAGTTTCTTACGGCTTATGTTGCTCCCACAGGAAAAGGCACTGTGTTTGACGGCGCTACAACCACACAACTAAAGTCGATCACCGACGGCACCAGCAATACCTTGTTGATTATGGAAGCTCGCGGAACCAGCATCGTGTGGTCGGAACCGCGCGATGTGGGAATTGCAACGAATCCTGTTTCTGTGAATGAGGGCACGAATCAGCTGGACGTGTCTGACAGCGTGCTGTCGTCGTACCATAGAGGAGGCGCTCAGGCGTTGCTGGCGGACGGTTCCGTCAGGTTCGTTAGTCAGAATATTGACCCGCAGGTGCTGCAGGCGCTGGTGACAAAAGCCGGTGGCGAAGAATTGCCGGAAGATAGCTGGTAAATCTGTGACGCCAAACAGAGGTGTTTACAGACAGAGTTAGACTGCTTATTGCGGGGGACTTGTTCACATTGAGTCAAGTTTTCTGAGCGACGTAGTGGCGTTTCTGAGCGTCAGCTCAAATGGTCAAAGGCACCGCCTCATTAGAGTGTGCACGGTGTGCAATCTTTTTTCGTAGCGACAACGGAGCGGCTCGGCGATTCGAGCGTTCCACGTCTGTCTGCGTGCCACGCCACTGGGTCAAGGGCGAAGCCCTTGTTAGGCCGATTGCTTACGTTGGAAATTTAATTTCATGAAGAAGACGTTGGGATTTTTGCTGGGACTGATTTTGCGAGTTGCCTTGTCGGTGGTGATCGCTTTGTGGGCGACTTCGCAGCTGTTTGTCATCTTTGGTGATATGGGCGTTCAGGGAAGGCGCGGTGTGGCCACGCTGGGCATTGGAGTGATGTCCAGCCGCGAAGGCATTTTGGTTTCCGTTTTAGACAACGCAAAGCTAACCGGTACGCTGCGGTTGCTGAATGCTGATGACCCGAATGGTCCTGGAAACTGGGCCACGTTTACCGGGTCTTCCCGCAGCCATTGGTCGTTGTTTGGGCTGCATGTCTGGTTCAGAACTCGCCTGGCCGCGTTTCAAATGGCGATCAGTTTTCCAACCGCCGTTGTTTTATTGATTGCGTTGTATTGGTTCAGCCGCCGTCTGGGCCGCACCCAGGCTCTTAACCGAAAATCGTTGAAGTAGGGTGTGCATCGCCCCCGAATTCGTTTGTGTTGTTGTGTCTGGTGGGCGGTGCCTACCCTACGGCTCGTAGCTTATTACAGGCCGAAATCGTTGATCGCCACGATGGTAAAGTCGAAGTCATCTACGTTTCGTATTCCGAGCGGCTTCATGTAGACTGCCTGCGCAGCAAATTGCTTCTCTGCGCCGTTGGTGTCGGCCAGCGTAAAGCGATGATCAACCGGGCTGCTTCCACTCATTTGCCACAACCGCTGTCAAGCATATTTCCAACTCGTGTCCACCGGAACTTTATCAACAAAAATTCCCGAACTACGCCGAGCCGTTCGCCAGGCGGAAGACCGTGCGTTTTTGGTCGAACCGCGAGTTGTTCGCCGTATTATTCGCGAACAATACGGGTTCGCGCGCCTGTCAACTCGCATTCCTCACACAGACGTGCTGGTGGCAAAGGCGTTGGATATTCGTTCGCTTGCTCATCCGGACGAACTGGGGCTGGAAGACTTTTCGCAGCTGCCGACGTTGTCGATTCTGGTGGCTCAACCGGAAGAGCATGAACTGGAGCAACTGCCGCTGCAGGACCTGATGCAGCTGACATGGAGCCGCCTGTTTCATGGAGTCATTGATCTGCAACTGACTTTGGCCGCCAGCGATGGGCGACTAAGTCGAGCTCGCGTGCAGGAAACGATTGATCAAATCGGGCAGGTGGAATTTGATGAAGCTCATTCCGTGCTGAAGTCGGAACTGAGATTGTTTCATCCGGATTCTCACGTTGAAGCTTATCGCGAATTCGTCGCCATCTATTTGCAGTTACTGCGATTTACGCCAGACCTGCTGCCCGTTTGGTTTCCTTCACTCAGCGACTCCAAACGCATTGTTTCAATTGTCGGTAGCCATTTCGACATTGAAGCGATGTTTAATAAGACTCGGCTGTATGGTGCAACCAGCCCGGATCTGACGTCGGGAACCATCAAAGACGAAGACAAAGTTTCCAGCGAACGCCGCAGTTGGAGCGAAGGCGTTTCGTTCAAACCTTCCGCTCGACGTTACGCTGGATTGCTGAAAAAACGAGACCGCTGGAACGAACGCGGCAACACAGTGGCGGCCGGCGTTGCGGCCATGCAGGCGATTGAATCGGCAACCACGGAAGACGAACGAGCCACAGCCCTGGCGGCGGCTCACGTAGACATGCAGTCTCTCTCGCAGCGTCTGCACGCCGCACTGAATTTTGACGAAACCGATCTGGACGACTGGCAGAAGTCGTTGTGGGAATTGCTGCAGAACTCGCCCCACGGTTTCTGGAACGCCGATAAAAAACTGCTGTACGACCTGCAGAAAGTTTGTCTGGATCACGAACGCACCATTTATCAGGTGGACCTGGTGAAATGGGTTGTTTCTCGCGGCAAACGGCCTTTGCGGCGGCCGCTGACCAACGTGCGCGAAGTGATGATGGCCAAGCATCTGGCCAGTAGCGCGTCGCGACTGGTGTCTGTCAGATTATCAGGCGCCGAACGAGAACGCTTGTCACGGCTGATTCATGCGGCAGCGGACCTTGCCGAAGAACAAATGCGAGAACGCATGCGATCGGTCGTTCGTGAGACCATTTTGCAGGTCGGACTGGCTCCGAAAAGCATTCCAGAATCGGTTGCTTTGGATAAGATGGTTGAAGAATCGCTGGACTGCATTACCGAACGCGGCTATCTGACGATGGGATATCTGCGAGACGCCATCAGCCGCAACGACCTGAAGCTGCCCGATCTTAGCGACCCGAAAGACCTGATTCGAGGCGACCATTTACTGCGTTCTGACGACCGATTGGACGTGAGTCTGGACGGCGTTTATCGACGCGGCGAATTTTATCTTCGCTGGCTGCAGGTGGTCAGTTCCATGGCCTTTGGAACTCGCACCGGCCGCTTTCTGACAAAGTTTCTGGTGATCCCTTTCGGCGGCGCGATTGTGATTGTGGAAGGAGTGCAGCATTTTGTGAAAGTGCTGGTTGGATCTGAAGATACGGCAGCAACTTCCACCACTGAATCAGCAGAAGCCGCGGCAGAAACAAATGCGGGCAACCACCTGACGGCGACGGATTCAGAAGCCGGTGCAGCAACTGTTACCGAAGCGGGCGCAGAAGCGGGGGCCAGTGATTCGCTGGAAGTTGCCGCAATCGCAAACGATGACTCGCCCGTCGATGTTGACTTGGATGGCACGTTATTGGCTGCCGGTGATTTACTTGTTGAAGGCGATGCAGATCAGGCATCGCCCATCAATGGGTTGGCTGCTCTAACAGACGACGGCCAGCCGGTGGATTCCAGTGCCGACGCGGGCAACGTTGAACTAACCGGCACGCCCAGCGAATACCAGATACCCGTTGACGAAGTAATGGGGCAGCTGGAATTGCCGTTGATTCTGCTGGTCGGTTTTATACTGATGGCCGTGATTCATGTGGACTCGATTCGAGCCGCATTTTTTGCGCTGCTGCGGTACGGTTTACGAGTTTTGCGAACCGTTTTGTACGATGTTCCGGCGGCCATCATCCGTATGCCGGCGATTCAGAAATTCTGGCGATCGCGTTTGTTTGTGAAAGTGCGGCGACACGTCACAAATCCGTTACTGATTGCGTGGGTCGGCTGTCAGGTTATTCCCGTTTTGCTGCGACTTCAGCCGCAGGACTGGCGACTGGTGCTGGTGGTCGCTCTGCTGCTTAGCCTGGCCCTGAATTCTCGGCTGGGCAGAGACACGGAAGAACTGACGGCAGAATGGCTGGCGAACGCCTGGCACGATCTGCGTTCGCGGTTCTTGATGGCGCTGCTTGATTGGGTGATGGACTTTTTTAAGTGGATTCTAAACACCGTTGAACGATTCATTTATGCCGTCGACGAATGGCTGCGATTTCATAGTGGAGAAACCTGGATCACGGTCGTTGTGAAGGCCATTTTAGGCGTGGCGTGGTCGTTTGTTTCGTTTCTGATCAGAATTTACGTCAACCTGCTGATCGAACCAACTCTGCATCCCGTGAAGCATTTTCCCGTTGTCACGGTGGCTCACAAATTGTTCCTGCCAGTGATTTTGATTCTGGAACATTACATGCGCAGCAACTTGACGCCCTATATTGGGCTGCCGCTGGCAGGTTTGGTGACTTGGTTTAATATCGCATTTTTGCCGGGGATCTTTGGATTTCTTGTTTGGGAGCTGAAGGAAAACTGGCGACTGTACGCGTCTAATCGAGTTCCCACGTTGCGGCCCGTGGCCATCGGTTCTCATGGTGAAAACGGTGGCCGGATGTTGAAGCCCGGCTTCCATTCAGGGACTCTGCCCAAGCTGTTTCGAAAAATGCGAGCGTTGGAACGTAAGGAAGTTTCGTATCAGCGATTCAGTAATCGCCGTGCGTTGCGAGAAGCTTTGGAGCATAGCGAACGCGACATTCGCCGATTTGTTACGCGAGATCTTGTGCGACTGCTGAAGTATTGCAGCGTTTGGGAAGGCGTAGATCTGGCATGTTCAACGGTTCGAGCAGCTTCCAACAGCATCTTGATCGAACTGGAAGCAAAGTCGCTTGGCGATTCCCCTGTGCAGATTCTGTTTCAGGAACAAAGCGGCTGGTTGGTCGCCAGCGTGGCCGAACACGGATGGCTGAATTCAGTGACTCCTGAAATGACTCACAGCTTCGAAACCGCTTTGCGTGGTTTCTATGTGAAGACCGGCATTGAACTGGTGCGAGAACAGATGGAACGCAATCTGATTGGACCTCATCCGTACGATGTTTGTAGCCTGGGCCTGGTGATCTGGCCCGACCGTCAGTTTGACCGCGAAATCACGATCGACCTACACCGCCGCCATCAGATCAAGCCGATGCCTCCCAGCATGGCAGCCAGTTACGGTGTGCAGCCGGTTTCTCGTGAAGCCGTGGTGTTTTCCGAAGTCGGCCTGCGTTGGGCCGATTGGAAACGAGTGTGGGCGGTTCCCGAAGACAGCGAATCCGCCACCCCGCTACCTTTGGCCTGTATGCAGTCCGCCAGAAGTTCTCTGCTGTCGTCCGGACGCGGGTAAGAAATAAACTTGTCAGCCACCGATGCACGAGGCAGTCGTTCGTGCACGAGGTGGAATCTGGGATCGTCTGATATTTACCGAATGTCGATTCCCATCACCTTCGCTACCGAATTTACTTCGGTGGGAATAGGATTCCGCACGACTTTAATCAACTCAGCCCAGTTTCAAGCTGCCTTTGCTGTCGCCGAGTTCCTTGAGTGGTGCGCCCATGCGTTCTGACATGGATAGGAACAGGTTGTTCAGCGGCGTTTCTTTTTCGAAGTTGATGACTCGGCCTGTGTCCAACGTGCCTGCACCTTTGCCGGCCAGGATGATGGGCAGGTCGTCGTGAGCGTGTCGATTGCCGTCCGAAATTGCGCTGCCGTACAGAATCATGCTGTTGTCCAGCAGGTTGCCCTGGCCTTCTTTGACCTGCTTCATGCGAGTCAGAAAACCGGAGAACTGATCGACCAGATATTTGTCGATGCGAGCAATCTGCTCTTTCTTTTCCTTGTCGTCGCGATGATGTGACAATTCGTGATGGCCGCTTTTAACTTCAACTTCGCGATAGGTGCGGTTGCATCCGGCGTCACCCACCATAAAGGTTATGATTCTTGTTGAATCCGTTTGGAAGGCCAGAATCATGATGTCGTACATCAAACGCAGATGTTCTGTCAGTTCTGCAGGCACGCCGTCCGGAAGGTTCATTTCCGGAATTTCGGTTGGTCGCAAATGGTTGGCTCGATCGATTCGTTGTTCGATTTCACGAACGCTGGTGAAATATTCGTCCAGCTTCTGGCGATCAGTGCCGCCCAGTTGTCCGTTAAGTCGCTTGGCGTCATCGGAAACGAAGTCCAGAATGCTCTTGCGGAACTTGTTGCGTCTTTCTGCTGAAGCGGCGGCTTCAGGATTTCCAAACAGGCGTTCGAAGGCCAGTCGAGGATTGATTTCCTTGGCGGTGGGTGTGTTGGGAGCCTTCCAGCTGACGTTGGTGGAATACGCACAGCTGTATCCTGAATCGCAGCTGCCAGCGTTGCGACGGCGTTCAATACCGATTTCCAGGGAAGGCAGTCGAGTTTGATCGCCAATGCGTTTGGCAATCGCCTGGTCGATGGACACGCCTACTTCGATGTCGGCACCGGACGTTTTTCTTGGCTGAGCGCCCGTCAAAAACGCGCTGGCGTTTCGGGCGTGGTCTCCACCGCCATCACCGTTGGCTCGCGCGTGGTGCTGAGTGAGCCCACCCAGCAGCAACAGGTCGTTGCGGTGTTCTTCCAGCGACTGCATCGACGAGTTGAATTTGAAGTCGCGGCCTTCACCTTCCGGCTTCCACTGGTCCATAATGGCACCGTTGGGGAAGAAGATGCAGGCCATGCGGTTGGGGGCAGTTGCATCTGCAGCCAACGGAGCCGCTGAAGCGGCTGGCACCATGGCGTCCAACAACGGAAGTGCAATGGCCGTGTGAACTCCGCCGCGTAGAACTGTGCGACGATTTAGTTGAAGAGAGCTCATTGTGAAGCTTTCTGAATTTCTTTTGTAGTTGCGAACCGAAGAGGATTCGGCCAGCCGAAAATTGGCTGCGGGTAGGTCAACGTCTTTAATTATAGCGGTTTTTTGCTCAGAACAAGATAGTCGAACATTCAGAATCCGGTTCTGATCGTCAATTCTGTGCTGCCTGCTTCTTTAGGAACGGATCTGACAGCACAATCCCTTCAATCAGTGCAGAAAAACGCTGGTTTCTTTCCTTCATCAGTGTGAGGCATTTGTCGATCGTACACTTGTCGTAGTACTCCGCACCTCGCCCGATGGAGTAAACAAGCATCTTTTCGGCGACCGTTCGGAAGAACTGCTCGCGACGATTTTGCACGATTTTGACAAGTTCCAGCGGACTGTTGAAGATTTCACCGGAAGGCAGGCTGCCGGAAGCATCAATGTTTCGCCCCTCTTCTTTGTCTCGCCACTTGCCGATTGCGTCGAAGTTTTCGAGCCCCAGACCCAGCGGGTCCATTAATTTATGGCACGCCGCGCATCCGGGGTCTTCGCGATGTTTGGCCAGTTGTTCGCGCAAAGTTGCGTCGGGAGACAGCTTTTCGGTTTCTTCCAGAGTGGGAACTCCCGGCGGCGGCGGCGGTGGAGCGTCTCCAAAAATGTTTTCCATAATCCACTTGCCGCGTTTAACGGGACTGGTGCGGCCAGGGTTTGACGTGAGCGTAAGAATGCTGGCATGAGTCAGCACGCCGGATCGATTGGTGCCAGCCAATGACACTCGTTCAAACTTGTCTTCGTTGACTCCGGAAATGCCATAGTGTTCCGCCAGGCGTTTGTTCACAAAAGTGAAATCGGCAGACAGCAGTTCTTCAATGCTGCGGTCTTCACGCATTACGGTTTGAAAGAGCATTTCCGTTTCTTTCCGCATGTCAGCACGCAGATTGTCGTTGAATGACTTGAAGATATCTGTGTCGGGAGTCACGTCGTCCAGGTTGCGAAGATTCAACCATTGCGAGGCGAAGTTGCTGACAAGTGCGTTTGATTTGTCATTTGCCAGCATACGCTTAATCTGCTGTCGCAGCGTGTCTGGTTGAGTGAGCTTGTTCTGCTTCGCAAGAGCGAACAGTTCGTCGTCCGGCATACTGCTCCACAGAAAGTACGACAGGCGAGAAGCGATTTCGTAATCGTCCAGCGAGCGTTCTGCTTCACCGTCTGATGGTTCTTTTTCCAGACGAAACAGGAATTCAGGGGCCACCAAAATGGCCTGCAGAGCCAGCGAAATTCCGGCTTCGTAAGTTTCGCCCATATCGTTAACGGCAGACTGAACAAGATTTCCATAGCGGAAAACTTCAGCGGTTGTCACTGGTCTGCGAAATGCTTTTTCCATAATTGGCTGCAGCACTTTTTGAGCTGCATCCAGAACGCTTAATTCGTTGCCTGGCGTAGCCGTGACAAATCGTAGATGGATTTCAGAACGCTTCGGAACGCCTCCGTGAAGTGGCCCAAACAAAGCGATCGACTTCACCAGAATATTGCGGTCGCGGTGGCCTTCCGGGCCTTCCGGGAAGGTTTTGTCGTTCAGAAACGCAACCGCGATTGACTTTGTTCCGGCTTCCAGAGTGACCGGAATTGTAAAGTCTTCGTACTTGTGATGCTGCTGAACTTCTCGTTCGCCGTTGGCCACGCTATCCACTTTTATAGCGAACTTCGCCTTTTCGTCACCCGCCTGGTCGGCTCGGACGACGGTTCTTATTTCGTAGTCCCCGGTGGCCGGAACATCAAATTGGGCGATCGCTTCGCCGCTGGTGTAAAGTGAAACCGGATCATCCGACTTGCGTTTTTGTTGCAGAGTCGATGTCAGTTCGCCGCGGTTTGCCGGTATGAGAATCGGCTTGGAAAAATCGCGGCTGTCCACGACGGCGTTAGCGACTTCTTCTGCAGCGTTCAGGTACTTTTCCAGCAGCAGGGGCGGCAACGACAGCACGTCGCCGATGTTGTCGAAGCCTTCTCCGACGTCGTCAGCGGGAAAGTCGTCGGCGGGAGTGATTTTGATGCCAAACAGATCCTGAATCGTGTTGTTGTATTCGGCTTTGTTCAGTCGCTGAACGGTGGATCGGCCCGGGTTGTAAACGATTTCGCAGTCGAAGCTGAACAGTTCGTCGTGCAGAAGTTCGGCGATCGATTCCTGTTCTTCAAGCTTGGGTTGAGGATCGTAGTCGGACGGCGGCATGGCTCCGGAATTGATCATCCGAAAAATGCGTTCCCACTTTTTGCGTTCGGTTAAAAGCTGTTCGCCCGAAGTCAGCCTGGCAATGTTGATGCCCGCTTCTTCGGAATCCGGACCGTGGCAATCGGCACAGTATTGGTTCAGATAGGGCAGGATTTTTTCGTCCAGATGCTTCTGGCTGGCAATCGCCTGTTGCTGTTTGCGTTTTTCGCGTTCCTGAGCGGCAATCTGTTCCGGCGATAATGCGGGGGAGCGGTTTGGCAGGCTGGCCAAAGTGTGCTGCGGACGATCTGGCCTGTTGTCATCAGCGCCGCTGTTATCATTCGCGGCGACCACATTGGAAATGTCAGGTTGCGATGACTGGGAATCACTGGCCGTGGCAGAATCGAAGCCGCCGCTGAAAAACGACCAGCCGATTCCTCCAACAATCGCGACGGCAACTGCAGTGCCGACGCCAATCCACATCGGGTTGATGGCAGCACTTTTGGTCGCAGGCTTCGCGGATGAACTGTTAAGTCTTCGGCGAGCCGTTCGCTGAATGCGGCGAAGTTCTGAAGGCGATGGTGCTGCAGCCGCTTTGCTGGCGGAAGCTGTTTGCGCGGTGGAGGCTGCAGACCTTGCGGGGCTGGCTTTTGCTGTTGGCTGAGTTCGCTTTGGCGTTGAATCGGCTGGATTAGTGCTGGTGGCAGGCGCAACGGCGTTCAGACGGATTTTCTGATCGCAGCCAGCGTTTGGGCAGGTGGCGATCTTTCCGAGAAATTTGTTGTTCACCCGAAAACGAAAGCCGCATGCCGGGCAGGTAAAGGCGGATGTGGGGCTCATGGGGAGGGGCACTTGAGATGGCGGGAAGATATGCAGCAGTCGGTACTCATTAAACAGTGTAGCTCCGATTTGGCGCCGGGGAAGGTACCAGTGTTTGCGAAGAGTCCGACTTTTGCCCTGTTTTTTCGCCTTAGGTACAGATATTCAGTCATTGCCGGAGCTCAGCCCAATTCGCACGTCAGAGACGTCAGGAGTTCTGCGTCGCACACGTTTTTTGCTCCAAACTTCAACATTTCAGATTCTTACTCAAAAAAGGTACGTGCCCGGTGCGAGCACCTTTTTCGTAGCGACAACGGAGCGGTTCGACGATTGAAACATCCCGCGTCATGCCCCGTCCCGCGCCACGGGGTCAGGTACGAAGCCATTCTTAGGCGTACAGGCGAACGACTGTACCGTAATTTGTGGCGATTGATTTTTTTGAGTTTTGCTGCAAAGACGCCGCTGTTCACTCGATCTGCGTGAATTCTAAAGATCGCGACTGTATGGTTTTGAAGTAGCGATCCCACATCTGAATTGGGCGAACTGTGTTTGTTCGTGTTTATCCTGTTGTTGAAAGGAAAGTCCATGCTTCGTCTTTTGTTATCGGTTGTTGTGTGTGGTCTGGCATGCTGTGGTAACTTTGCAGCGGCTCAACCGCCCGAAAATTCGGCTGGAACTAAAGAACACGAATGGCTGCAGCAATTTGTTGGCGAATGGAAAACAGCTTCAGAAGCGTCCATGGGGCCTGATCAACCGGAAATGAAATGCACGGGCAGCATGAACTGTCGCATGTTGGGCAAATTCTGGATCGTTAATGAAATGAAAGCCGACATCATGGGAAGCACCATGAACGGCGTGCAGACGATTGGCTACGATTCTAGTAGCAAGAAGTATGTTGGAACCTGGGTCGACAACATGATGGATCATATGTGGCGTTACGAAGGCTCTGTTGACGAATCCGGCAAGACACTGACTCTGGAAGCCGAAGGCCCCAACTTCATGGCGGCTGGCAAGATGACGAAGTTCCGCGATGCGTATGAATTCAAGTCTGCCGACCACATTGTCGCCACTTCTTCGATGCTGACTGAAGATGGCAAATGGGTTGTCTTTATGACAGGCCAGGTAATTCGCAACCCAAATGCCGAAGCAGCGGCAAAGGCAAACTAAGGAATTGTCCAGAATTAGTATCCCTGATTGACAGTAATGCGCAACTTCACGAAGGCCATTCCATGGTGTTTAGAAGGAATCGGGATTGGGCAAGTTCTGTTGTTACAGTCGCGGAGCGACGGCATGCGATAGCCTCGGACTTCAGTCCGAGGTTGCCAGATGGTTTCCAGGAAAGTCGCGGAGCGACGGCATGCGGAAAAGCCACATGTCGCCGCTCTGCGGCTTATCATTCGTCTCACGGCAGCCAACCTCGGGTTAAAACCCGAGGCTATCATATGCCGTCGCTCCGAGACTCACCTGTCGCAACGTGCAACGACGCTGGAAGAAAACAAGTAGTGTTTTGAGCCTCGACGTCACGCCCAATTCCAGCGAATTTCATGACTCAGGACTCGCGATCTAATTTCGGGACTGCTTTTAAGCGCCGTCGGAATCGTCCGTATGATGGGCGGGAAGATGCTGCCACAAAAACAATTCTTCGTTCCGAGACTGCTGTGTTCTATCACGCGGCGAACCGGCAGGTTTTCGGTGGGTCTTTCAAGCCTGAACGCTTACGTGTTGACCGCAGGCGTTTTGTCAGGTCCAATTCCTGCCCCCCAGCTTCATTTATCTGAGGTTTGGCCGTTTTTTCGTTCGCTGACGCCTGCCAGGCTATTAATTTCATGACCAGTCGAAAAATTCTTGTCACTTCGGCTCTGCCGTACGCTAATGGCCATATTCATATTGGGCATTTGGTTGAGTACATTCAGACCGATATCTGGGTTCGCTTTCAAAAGCTGCGAGGTCACCGGTGTATCTACGTGTGCGCCGACGACACTCATGGCACGGCCATTATGATTCGAGCTCGCAAAGAAGGCCGCAGCGAAGAAGAAGTCATTGCCGATATGCGCGAAGCTCACATTCGAGACTTCGCCGCCTTTGATGTGGAATTCGACAATTACGGCAGCACCAACAGCGAAGAAAATCGTCAGTACTGCCACCGTATGTGGTCAGAAATCCGCAAAGCGGGACTGGTCAAAGAGAAAGACGTTGAGCAACTTTACGACCCAGTGGCTGGCACCTTTCTGGCCGACCGCTTTGTTCGTGGAACGTGCCCGAAATGTAAATCGCCCGATCAACCTGGCGACAACTGCAGCAAGTGCGGCACCACGTACACTCCGGCGGAACTGATCGATCCGAAAAGCGAGCATTCCGGAGCAACGCCGGAAATTCGAGTCGCGAAGCATCTGTTTATTGAGCTGGAAAAAATTCACTCGTTCCTGAACGAATGGACTCAATCGGGCGAACACCTGCAGCCGGAAGTGGCCAACTACTTGAAGGGGCATTTTCTGGGCGACGATTTGCGGGACTGGGATATTTCACGCCCGGCCCCGTACTTCGGCTTTGAAATTCCCGATAGTCCCGGCAATTACTGGTACGTTTGGTTCGACGCGCCGATCGGCTATATCGCTTCCACAACTCAATGGTGCAACAACAATGGCGAAAACGTTGACGATTGGTGGAACGCAGATTCGGATGCCGAAATTCACCACTTCATCGGCAAAGACATCACATATTTTCATACACTGTTCTGGCCGGGAATGTTGAAGACGGCTGGCTGCAAGCTTCCTGAAAAAGTACACATCCACGGCTTCTTAACTGTCGCCGGTGAAAAGATGAGCAAGTCGAAGGGCACCTTCGTCATGGCTTCTACGTATGCAAAGCATCTGCCTTCCGGCGTGCTGCGATATTATTACGCCAGCAAACTGGGATCCGGTTTGGACGACATCGATCTGAATCTGGAAGAGTTCGTTGCCAAGATCAATTCAGACCTTGTCGGCAAGGTTGTGAACCTCGCTTCTCGGTCTGCGAAGTTTGTTTCCGGAGCGACACTAAGCGAAGCCTACCCAGACGACGGCGGCCTGTTTGCAGCAGCAGCAGCCAAAGGCGAAGAACTGGCGGCCCTGTACGAAGCCTGCAATTACAACGCGGCAATGCGAGAAATTATGGCGTTGGCCGACAAAGCCAATAAGTACGTGGAAGATACGGAGCCGTGGGTTCTGCGAAAGGACCCAACCAAGGCCGACGAATTGCGAGATGCCTGCACGGTCGCCTTAAATCTGTTTCGGCAGATCGTGGTGTATCTTGCTCCCGTGCTTCCCGAACTGGCAAAGCAAACAGAAGCTTTGCTGAACAAGCCCATTTCCAGTTGGGACGAAAGTCAATCACCGTTGACCGGAACTTCGGTCAGCGAATTTCATCACCTTATGAAGCGAATAGACGACAAACAGGTTCAACAAATGATCGAAGAAAGCAAAGAAGATAACGCCGCCGATGCTGGCGAAACAGCGGCTGTTGAGTTTCACGCAGCGGATACCTGGAAGGATGCCGGCGATGCTCTTGGTAACGAACCACTTGCCGAAGAATGCACGATCGACGACTTTGTGAAGGTCGATCTGCGAGTGGCCAGAATTATCGAAGCCAACCATGTGGAAGGTGCTAACAAGTTGCTGCAACTGACCCTGTCTCTGGGCGGCGGAGAAACTCGAAACGTATTTGCCGGTATCAAAGCCGCTTACGATCCGGAAACTCTGGTCGGTCGTCTGGTGATTTGTGTTGCCAACCTAAAGCCACGTCAGATGAAGTTTGGTCTGAGCCAGGGAATGGTCTGTGCCAGCGGCGGTGGCGGCAAAGAAGTGTTCCTGCTAAGCCCCGACGATGGAGCCGTGCCCGGCCAGCGAGTTCACTAAAACAGCTGGGTGGCATACATGCTTGCAGCAAAAGCCTTGGAGATTCTTGAAGCTGGTGTCCGGGGACTCCGTCCCCGGCAGTGAGCCGTCGTCCCCTCGGGACTATGCACAGCGTGGATCAAGCACAGGAAGTAGGCCGGACCAAGCCAACCTTTGATCTGCCGGAGCAGCGTGTGCGGGCATAATTGTATCGAAGCATTCGACGACTCAGTCGTTTCACCGCAGGTTGGCGCCGTTCCGGCACGCGTCGCACGCGTCGCACGCTTGATCCGGCCTACGTGCCTCGGGTTGAAAATCGACGCAGACACATGTCGCCACTCCGTGGTTTAGTCGCATTTCCACATCTCGTTTTGTCAGCAGACTTTAACCCGCTAACAATACTTCACCGGCACCGACCACCAACGAAAGTCCCGGAACTGGTTCTACAGAAACAGCCGCCTTACAGCTTTGGCAGTTTGATTGTGCTGCGGACGCCTTTCGGGTCCCACAGACGATCGCTGACCACAAAGCCGAAGCCTCGTGATTTTTCGTCACCTGCTCGGCGAGCCCATGGTGTGCCGGGGTGTTCTTTGATCACAACGTCCAGCAGGTCGAAGCATTTCTTTTCTTCGGCGGCAACCATTGTGATGTATTCGTCGCGTTCAACGGTCAGCTGAAAGGCTTGTTTCAGGCGAGAAAACTGAGCTTCATCGGGCACGATGTTCGCATTTTTGTTGCGCCAGAAGTTCCATTCGTTGGCCATTGGGTTTTCCGGCTTGGGCATGTTGTTGGCATGAGCGTCCATTGTCAGCAGAAACTGGTACAGCCGCAGTCGGAAAATGTGCAATTGAGCATAGGCAAGGTCATAGCCAGCTCGCCAGCGTTGAGATGATTCCTGAGCTCGCAGTGGTTCAACACTGTCCAGCAGTGCGATGCCTTCGTTGACCAACAACATGGCCTTGGCTGCTTTTTGGACCTGCTTTAACGCTTCCTGCTGAAATGGTCCTGGTAACAGAGGGTAGTGTTCGTCACGAATGTTGAGTTCCGGGTCGTGAGTTTGAAACAACACTTTGTTGGACGATGGATTCAGTCGAGCAATCACGTTCCATAAAGCTGTGCGGAAGGGGCTCATTGCACGTTGTTCGGCGTATTCTCGGCGAGCCAACAGCAGCGGCGTGTATTCTCGCAAAGCCAGAAAATCGTATTTGCGTTTATCGTTGGCACCTTCACCGACCAGAGTTTGTTCTTCGCCCGGCAATACAAAAAAGATGCCTCCCGTTTCTTTGGCCATTCGCACCTGTTCGTACGGACCGAAGCCGGCAGATTGAGCGTCGTAGCGAGCTTCCAGGCCGTCCCATTGCAGGCATTCAGGAAACGCTGTTTCCGGACCACGGCGAATCTGCAACCAGAAGTCTTCTTTGATGTCCTTGGCTTTGTCTTCGTACGTCCAACGTTGGCGAGCATACGGATAGCCGAACATGCTTTCGCGGCCCATCACATAAATGGGAGCCTTCGCGGTCTTTGCGGCCAGGATGGCTTCTTCCACAGAATCGCCGTCGTCGCCGGATTCGTCAGACACGACAATCACGGCCAGCTTGCGTTTGCCTTGAATGGCCATTCGAGTGTATTTGCGAATGATTGCGGCAACCGAACCGCTCATGTTTTCTTCGCCTGACGGATCTTCCTGAACCTTGTCGATGGCAGCCATCACAAGTTCCGGATCAGACGTGGGGCGTGGCGTGTGTTCGTGAATATCTTTGCCGTAGCTGGCTACCACGGTCAGCAGCAATTCACTGCCACCTCGGCGAAGGTCTTTGTCCTGAGACGCGGCGATGCCCAGTTCTTCGTAGACTCGCAAATAGTTTTGACGAATCTCTTTGCGGTCGTCGACCAGACTTCCGGATTCGTCAAACAGCCAGACGACAGTCACTTTTTGCTGACGCATCATGCGGATAATTTCCTGAGAAATAATCCCCATGGCAGCTCCATAGCCTTCGACCATGGCACCCACTTCGCCGGTGATTTCGCCTTCGCCCAGTTCGGCGGCCATCACCTCGTCGCTCATCTGCATGGCTTCCACGCGAGGAGCGTCGACCGTGGCTTCGTTCATCACCTTGGCTTTTTGAACGTCAACAGGAGTTGATGCGGCCTGACTGGCGGCTCCCACCGCTGTTGACGGAGTTCCGCCGGCGATGACGTTCAGCGTTTCTGCGGGTTTGGTATCGAGCTCCAGCTTCTGCTCAATTTCTTCTTTAGGAAGGTCTTCGCTGAAGATGGATTCCAGAAGAATGTCCGGGCTGCCAGCATCGATGACCAAAGGAATCATCATCAGCACCAGCAACACAACGACGTGTACCAGCAATGAAACGACGATCGACGGAGCGTTCTTAAGGAAATCCTGCATCGTGTTGCCTCAAGCAAAACAGATGTACACCAATGCGCGAATTGGGAGATTCCCGTTCGCCTAATAATAATATGACGTGGAATAGTGCAAAAAGCTACGATTCATCGCAAATCCACCATCAAACGATGATTGTGCATTCCACGTGCCTTTGCGACGCTTCCGCACGAAAAACGGAAACAATTTCGCTTTGATTCAGCATACTTCCTGAATCAACAGCAGCGCAGATTCGTTGCCGAATTGAAACACGGGCGCTCGCCAACGCAGTGAAATTGCCAATTATTGCTACTTTTTACGCGCTGGCAGCGAAATTATGTTCGTCTGCATTTGCCGAATTCAACTGCACCTCTGGCATTTAACGGTCTCAGCGGGCGAAGCCGACATGTGGCGAGGATTGATGAAATGCTTAATCTGGGAGCTTGGCGTGATTTTCCTTTTGATGTAAGCGGTTCTGGCTTTTGAGGGCCGGCCAACACGGTTCTGTTTGCGTCTTTTTCCGGTCACAAGTCGTTGAAATTCACTGTGAACAGGTTGCCGTGATTTCACGATGCCCAGCTGCACTACCGCCGAAACTGCACGATTACGGGCGTTGCCATTGCGATAACTGGTGCGGTGAAATAACTTTCGGGCATTCGCAACCCTTCAAAACGCCAGCTATTGGTTAGTTTCAGGCATGATGCCCCCAGCAAGCTCATCACGGATGACTCACGCAGACCTGCTTTCGAAGCGGTCGCGGTGTCTGCTGCTGGGAGCGAAAGGGGCTGGCATGACGGCTCTGGCAGACATTCTGATCGATGCTGGCCACAGCGTTGTCGGCATGGATAACAGCGTAACGCCGGAACAAGCCGCTTCGTTTTCGTCTGCTGCTTTTCGTTGCAACACGCCCGACGAACCTCAGCAGAAGTTGCAAGTCTTGCCTTGGAATTCCGGCTTAATTGATGCAACTCGCTTCGATCTGTGTGTTGCCAGCCCAGCGATTCCTCGCAGCGATGCGGTTCCTGCAAAGCTGCTTGCAGCCGGCGTTTCTGTAATTTCTCTGCACGAATGTCTGGCCGCCGTGTTTGCTGACACGCAGCAGATTTGTGTCGCGGGAACTCACGGAAAAAGCACGACGACCGCGATGCTGTCGTGGATTCTGGATCACAATCTGTATCGACCGGGTTTCTTTGTGGGAGCCGAACAGCCGAACTTCGGCTGTTCGGGACGCTTCACCGAAAGCCGTTGGGCGGTGATTGAAAGCTGCGAATTTCTGCAGTCGTTTCGCCATCTGCAGCCGCAGATTGTTGTGCTGACGGGTATTGAACGTGACCACTTCGACTGCTTTCCCGAACAACAATCGGAAGACGCCGCCTTCCAGCAATTCGTTCAACAATTGCCGTCAAACGGTAAGCTGGTTTTGCGAAACGATTGCGTTCGCAGTCGGCAGGCCGCCGCCAGCGTAAACGCGGCGACGATGACGTTTGGCGTGGCTGATGCAGAACGACAAGCGTCTGGCGTTAGCCAGAAAGCCGACGTGCTGGCAACTCAGGTCAAAACTTCGGGCACAACGTCAACGTTTCGCTGTACTTTTGCGGAAGAAGCTGCCACCGTTCGATTGAACGTGCCGGGCCGTCACAACGTTCAAAATGCGGTCGCTGCAATTGCGGCGGCCATAAGTGCGGGCGTTTCACTGCGTGACAGCTGTTTTGCGCTCGCTTCGTTTTCAGGAATTCGGCGCCGTTTTGAAAATCGAGGCCAATACAACGGCATCACGTTGATTGACGACTATGCTCACCACCCAACCGCTATTCAAGAAACCATCACAACGGCTCGCCAGGCCTTTCCCGGGCGGCGAATTCTGGTGGCGTTTGAACCTCATCAACTGATTCGCACACAATCTTTGTTTCCGCAGTTTGTACAATCCTTAAGTGCCGCCGATGAAGTTTTGCTGCTTCCCGTGTTTCCCGCGCGAGAAACGGCAACTCACCTGGAGTGCTGTCGAGCCAGCGGACGGCTTGTAAAAGCACTAAACCAGGCGAATGCACAAAACCAAGGCGGAGTTAAAGCTTTCCTGTTTGCCAATCTTGACCAGATTGTTTCCAGAGTAGACCATTCCGGCAGACCATCAGACATTTTTCTTACGATGGGAGCCGGCAGGACCAATATCATCCATGACCAATTCAATAGACGACTTCAACGAAATTTTGTCGCGTGACGAATCGCTGGCATCTCATACCTGGCTGAAAATCGGCGGCGGCGCAGAGCGTTTTTATACTCCGACTTCACGCGAACAGCTTATCTCACTGATTCAATGCTGCATTTCCAGCAGCATTCCGGTACGAATTCTGGGTGGCGGTTCCAACCTTTTGGTTGACGATAGCGGAGTTTCCGGTGCCGTCATTCGGGTGCGTGAACCTTTGCTTGGAAGTATCAACATCACCGACAACATGGTTACCGCAGAGGGCGGTGCGCTGTTGTCTCACGTGGTGGCCGAATCTGTGCGAGCTGACCTGTCAGGGCTGGAAAACCTGGTCGGCATTCCCGGAACCATTGGTGGTGCCGTTATCGGCAATGCTGGTGGAAGACACGGCGATATTGGCGAATTTGTTCGCAAAGTTGAAGTGGTCACTCACACAGGCGAAGTTGTCGAACGCAGCGGCGATGAGCTGACGTTTGCCTATCGTTCCAGCAGTATTACGGACCTGCTGATTCTGTCGGTGACCTTTGAACTTCGATCTGGAGAATCCGAAGGCCTGCCAGAACGCATGAAGAAGATCTGGATCATGAAACGTGCCACCCAACCATTGGCCGATCAGTCTGCCGGATGCATCTTCCGCAACCCGCGAGGCTTAAGCGCAGGAGCACTCATCGAACAATGCGGCTTGAAAGACCTTGCAGTCGGAAAAGCTCGCATCAGCGATCGACACGCCAACTTTGTCGTCACCGAAGCGGGAGCCAGCAGCAGCGAAGTTGATTCGCTGGTGGAAAAAGTACAGGCCGCTGTTTCAGAAAAATTCGGCGTCGATCTGGAACTGGAAATCTGCAAATGGTAGTTCCCAGGTCCAGATCATCCGTCAGTGGACGCTGAAATTGCGGGCACAGGCAACAAGATGGCTGGATAGCCCAGGTTTCCAGCCCACCCCTGTCATTCCCGCGCTGGCGGGAACCCAGCTCATCCTCGTCATTCCCGCATTCGCGGGAATGACGCGTTGGTGGTTGATACGATGGAGGGCCGCCCCCCCCCGTCGGTGCGGCAGTTTTCACGGGTGGATGGCCCGCGCGTTTGGGGTCGAATCTGTGCTACGAGCCTACGTTCAGTTGACGTAATGCATTAAGCAACTTCCTGGTGAACGGTGTGAGCTTGGTTCTGCTGTATTGGTCGCCCAGTTTGCGGATGGCTTCGGCTTGAGTTGGGTACGGGTGAATCGTCTGTCCGATGGCGGCGAGTCCGATGTTGTTTTTCATGGCGACGGTCAGTTCGGAAATCAGGTCGCCTGCGTTCTCCGCAACGATGGTGGCACCGATGATTTTGTCTGTGCCTTTCTTCGTGATGACCTTCACAAAGCCATCTGTCTGACCTTCCAGAATTGCTCGATCAACGTCGGCAAAGTGTTGAATGTAAGTGTCATATTCCGTGCCGGCAGCCTGTGCTTCGTGGTCGTACAGTCCAACATGAGCAACTTCCGGCGATGTGTAAGTGGCCCATGGAATGATCAAGTCGCTCGTTCTTTTCTTCCCAAACGGACCCAACGCAAACAGCGAGTTTTGAATAACGATGCGGGCCTGAAAATCAGCAGCATGAGTAAACTTATACTTTGAACAGATGTCTCCAGCAGCGTAGATTCCGGGGTTGGTCGTCTGCAGATAATCGTTCACTTCAACACCATCACAGTTGAACGCGACGTTGACAGCTTCCAGGTTCAAACCGTCCACGTTGGGAGCTCGACCGACCGCGACCAGCAACTGATCGACCACTGTTTCGGTGTATTCGCCGTTCTGTTTTACTCGGACAGCAATGCGTCCATCGTTGTGAGCTGCAACGCTCATGTCCTGGCTGTTCAGCATCAACCGTACGCCGTCGCGTTCGAACTGTCGCTGAACGATTGCGGCGGCTTCTTTGTCTTCTTTCGAAAGTATGCGATCCGAGCGTTCGAACAGAAACACTTCGCTGCCCAGGCGAGCAAAAGTTTGAGCCATCTCACAACCGATCGGCCCGCTGCCGACGATTCCGAATCGCTGCGGCAGTTCGGTAAGTGAAAACAGATTTTCGTTGGTCAAATAATGAATGCCTTCCAACCCCGGAATTGGCGGAGCAGATGCTCGTGCACCTGCTGCAATAACCGCCTTTCTGAAGTTCAAGGTGCTTAGCGAACCATCTTTTCGAGTAACGTGAATTGTGTTGCCGTCAACGAACGATCCCTGACCAAAGTAGACGTCAATTCCCATGTCGGCAAATCGCTGGGCTGAATCGTTGGGGCTGATTTCCGCACGCAGCCGTCGCATCCGTTCCATCACTTTCGGAAAGTCCGCCGTAACGTTGCCGTCGACGCCAATATCAAAGTTGCCCGCATCACGGACAGTGGCGGCAACACGAGCGGCCTGGATGATCGCCTTGGATGGCACGCAGCCAATATTCAGGCAATCGCCTCCCATTAGTTCGCGTTCAATCAACGCCACTCGAGCACCCAAACCCGCGGCTCCTGCAGCAGTCACCAACCCCGCAGTGCCCGCTCCAATCACGACAAGGTGATACGGCTTTGAAGCAGTGGGGTTTTGCCAGCGAGGTGGATGCACGTTCTCCGCCAACGTCTGATTGTGAGCGTCCAACGGAGATAATTGAATGAGTTCTGGTTCCATGAATAAGATCAATCACGTTCTAACAAGGGCTTCGCCCTTGCCCCACCGGCGTGGCGGGCGGGAAGACGTGGAACGTCCGAATCGCCGAGCCGCTCCGTTGTCGCTACGAAACAAGATGCGGGCACCGGGCTCGCATCATTTTGAGTAAGTCTCCAGCGTGGCTTCGCCTCAGACCATTCGAGCTAACGCTCGGAAACGCCACTACGTCGTTCAGAAAAATTGACTCGAACCGAACAAGTTCAGTTCGACAAGAAGTCTCTGACTTTACCGAAATTCATGTGCTGCTGTCTTAAACCACGAATTGGACGAATGGCACGAATTTTCCAAAGCTGTCATTCGTCAAATTCGTGCCATTCGTGGTTGTTGCTCTGCACGGTCCCGTCCAGCACATAGAATTGGATACACTCAGAGAAGTCTAAAACGTCGGACTCACGCGGTGAACAGTGTTTCAACGTGTTTTTGAGCATCCTTGTGGACAAGCAGCACTGCGGTGTCACCCGCTTGAAGGCAGTCGTCCGCATTGGGAACTCGAACATATCCGGAACGTTCAATCGCGGCGACCAGCGATTTTGGCAATGATAGTTCTCGCAAAGAACACTTCGTTGCGGGTGCGTCCTTCATGACTTCGATTTCCCAGACTTCCGCAGTGTTGCCACCGATTGGCGACCGTTCGCGAATCGGTCCTTTAGCGACCAGGCCGACAATTTGCCGTGCCATCGCTTCTCGCGGGCTTACCGCAACGTCAATTCCCAGACGTTCTAAAACGTTGGCGTAGTCAGGGCTGCGAACAATCGTGAGCAGGCGTTTGCAGCCGAGTTCCTTGGCTTCGACTCCACACACGATATTTTCTTCATCGCGGCCTGTGCAGGCGACAAACACGTCTGCTTTTCCAACTCGAGCTTCTTCCAGATCCGCCTTGCTTTTCACGTCGGCGTGCAGAACCGTGCTGCGAGGTAAACGTTCTGCGATATAGTTGCAGCGTTCCAGATCGCTTTCCAGCACGGTTACTCGACAGCGAGTGCATTCCAGCAGGCGAGCAAGGTTTAGCCCGATCTCGCCGCCACCGGCAATGACAACTCGCGTGCGTTCACTGGAACGATCTTCAAACTGCGACGCAATTTTTTCCAGTTCGCTGTGTGAGCCAATCAAAGTGACATAGTCGCCTCGTTCCACGTTATCGTCGCCGCCGGGGATGATGGAGCGACTGTCGCTGGAAATCAAACCAATGCGAACCGTGTTTGGCAGCTTTAGTTGCTTTAAGGGCACGCCGATCGCTTTTGCCTTACGTCCAACGTGAATTCCGTGAACTTCCACTCCTCCACGGACAAAGCTTTCCACGGCGATCGCGGATGTGCTGCGAATATGCTTGGCAAGTTCCAGAGCCGTCAGGTGTTCCAGGCTGATCAGACGATCGACGTTGAAGTGACGCTTGTAATCGAATGTACTGTTGTCTCGAAAAATCGGGCTGAACACGCGAGCAACGGCGCGAGCGGCCCCCATTTCGCGAGCAATGCTGGCGCTGATCATGTTCACTTCGTCGCGGCTGGTCACTGCCAGGCACAGGTCGGCCATTTGAATGCCTGCCTGAAACAGCTTGGCCACGTCAAACGCAGAACCGCAAACCGTTTGCACGTCAAGCTGTTCTTCAACGCGTTTCAGCAGGTCTGCCTTTTCGTCGATGATGCAAACGTTCACTCCCTGGTTGCAAAGTAGTTCAGCAACAGTTCGGCCAACAGTTCCGGCACCCAACACAACAACGTTCATTTGATCGCCCTTGAACCAATTTTGAGCCAACGCTTCGAAACGCCGTGTTGTTGTTTGAAGAAAAACACGTTTGCAAAACCACCCCTGAATGCCGCCGACTGCTGTGAATCTGGATTGCGTGTCAGCACACAGGCATCAGCCATTATTCAGCATTCGAGCGGCGTCCATTGCAAAATATGTCAGAACGCCGTCGGCTCCCGCTCGCTTAAACGCCAGCAGGCTTTCCATCATTGTAGTGTCGCGGTCCAGCCAGCCGTTGGCAACCGCTGCGGACAACATGGCGTATTCTCCGCTTACCTGGTACACAAATGTGGGAGCCGAAAGTTCGTGCTTGACTCGGCGAACAATGTCCAGATATGGCATGCCCGGTTTCACCATCACCATGTCAGCACCTTCTGCAAGATCCAGCGCCACTTCTCGAATGGCTTCGTCGCTGTTGGCCGGGTCCATTTGATAGGTGCGTTTGTCGCCTTTGCCAAGATTGCCTTTGGAACCGACGGCATCTCGGAATGGACCGTAAAACGCAGACGCGTACTTGGCTGAATAGGCCATAATCTGTACCTGCTGATGGCCGTTTTCGTCCAGAGCTTTGCGAATCACGCCGACTCGTCCATCCATCATGTCAGAAGGAGCAATAATGTCGCAGCCCGCTTCAGCCTGCACGACTGCCTGCTGAGCCAGAATTTCCAGGCTTTCGTCGTTGGCGACGTCGCCGTTACGGAGAACTCCATCCTGCCCATGAGTCGTGTAGGGATCCAGAGCAACGTCCGCGATCAGTCCGATGTCGATACCTGCCGTTCGAATCGCCTTCATGGCGGAGCAAATCAGATTGTCAGGGTTCAGAGCTTCGTCGCCGTCTTCAGATTTGGCTTCGGCCGCTGTCACAGGAAAGATGGCGACGGCGGGGATTTTTAACGCGGCGGCTTGTCCCACAAAGTCCAGCAGCGTATCGATGCTGTACCGGTTGACTCCAGGCATAGACGCGATTGGTTCGCAGATTCCGCTGCCATTTTTGACGAATACGGGCAGGATCAGGTCGTTGACTGTTAGCGAATTTTCACGCACCATGCGGCGAGCCCAATCGTTTTTTCGATTGCGTCGCATACGAACGGCAGGGAACTGACCGGGAAGTTTTGAATCGTATTTCATCGTGCCGAAATCTGTTGTTTGCGAGCAGGTAAACAATTGGCGGCGTGTGCCAGTCGAGCGAGTATCTTAAACGCAGCGACGTGGGTTGAGAAGCACGCAGGATTCAGAAGCAGGCGGTAGCATCCAGTTCCCAGCTTCAGCGTTCAATGATGAAAAAACGCGAGTGAGTGTCTGATCGAATTCTCTGGGGCCAAAAGCAGAAAGGGCCAGCTAAAAAGCTGGCCCGTCTGGCTATCGTATCGGGTGACTGAAACAGACTATTCTTTCACGTCTGTTCCGCCAATTTCCCGTTTAATGGCATCGTAGATTTCCTGACGATGTACCGTGACGTCCTTAGGCGCGTCGATGCCGATTCGCACCTTATCGCCGCGAACCTCAACAATGGTGATCCGGATGGAATCACCGATAATTATCGTTTGATCGCGTTGTCGCGAAAGTACAAGCATTGAATGTCTCCTCCATGTTATCCTTCGGCGTCACACCGACAGTTCTGGATCAGTTTGTCACGTGCCATAACAACAGGCGCGACCGTTCAGGATCGGTAGGTCGCTACAACTGGTAGACGATCACCGCAGGAACTTGGTAAAGGATTACTTCGGCGATCTGACTGGCAAATTATGCTGAACAGAATCTATTTCTGCGGAAGTTCGGTAAGCCGTGGTGAGGTTTTCTGATGTGCAGATTATCCGAGTTTTGGCATCATTGCCGTGAAGATGTGTTATTAACGATCTGACGGCTCATCATGGCTTTTCGCACCCTGAAAACCCTGAAAAGCTACATTTGCCACTGGGAAACCCACAATGGGATTACCTGAAGAAACAAACAGGCCTGAACAGTTGTACCAGATGGATTGATCACCTCAGGCGGATTGCCCGCCCATCGCTGTCGCCATCACGCCGCCTTAGGATTACGCCGCCTCTCGACAAAGATTATTGGTTCAGGCAGTGACGCAGGAAAGCCATAATTTTTAATATGGACGGCAATAATCGCCATAAACCTGGATTTTGATTAAACTTAGATCCGGTTTCGCTATAACGTTCAGCATCTGCGATCGAGTTTTCTGCCTGCCTGGTGCCGGCAGTCTTCCAATTACTCAGCCCTCCCTCAACAGACTTCAGACACACAAGCATGTTAACGCTCTTCGTTGCAGTCTTTTCGTTCTTCGCGTTCATTGTTGCCTACAACACCTACGGCAGCTGGTTGTCGAAGAGGATCTTCCAGATCGATCCTAAGGCCATCGTTCCGTCTCACGAGTTACGAGACGACGTCGACTTTGTGCCCACCAGTCGGCAGGTGCTGTTTGGTCATCACTTTACCAGCATCGCCGGAACCGGCCCGATTGTGGGACCAGCCATTGCGGTGTTCTGGGGCTGGCTGCCTGCCTTGCTGTGGGTGGTTCTGGGTTCGATTTTTGTGGGAGCCGTTCACGACTTTGGCGCTTTGTTTGTTTCACTGCGAAATCGTGGGCAGACAATCGGTGAAGTCGCCGGGCGGCTGATCAATCCTCGAGTGCGTATTCTGTTTCTATTTGTGCTGTTTTTTGCACTCACAATTGTGCTGGCGATTTTTGGGCTGGTAATCGCGATCATCTTTTCGCTGTACCCGGAATCTGTTCTGTCCGTGTGGATTGCCATGCCGATCGCCATTGCCATCGGAATCTACGTACATCGCAATCCGCAGGTTTCGCTATTGGTGCCGTCACTCATTGCTGTTGCGATTTTGTACGTGTCGGTTTATCTGGGCGTCTATTACATGCCATTGGTGCTGCCGAAATCGGTTTTGATTTTTGATTCTGCCGTTGTTACCTGGACGGCTCTGCTGATGGTTTACTGCTTCTTTGCGTCGGTGTTGCCGGTGTGGTTGTTGCTGCAGCCTCGCGACTATGTCAACAGCCATCAGTTGGTGGTGGCGTTGGTGCTTTTGGTTGCTGGCCTGGCGGTGGCCGGTTGGACGGGCAAAGCAGACCTGGCAGCGTCGACACCCGCCATTGTGGATTCCGCCAATATTCCGGCTGACGCTCCACCAATCATGCCGTTCTTGTTCATCACCATTGCTTGTGGAGCTTGCAGCGGCTTTCACTGTCTTGTCAGCAGCGGCACCAGCAGCAAGCAGATTAACAACGAAGAAGACGCTCAGTTTGTCAGCTACGGTTCTATGCTGATGGAAGGCGCGCTGGCAGTGCTGGTGATTTTGGCGTGCTGTGCGGGAGTCGGCATGGGGCGCTTTGCCAAAGACGCAGAAACCGGCATGCTGGTTCCAATTATCGACACAGCCACAGGCTTGCCCATCGTCGGCGAAGCTGCCTGGAGATCTCGCTATTCCGTCGCGGATGGCTGGGCCAGCTTTAAATTGCCTCAAACAGTTGGTGCCTTCGTTGAAGGGGGAGCCAACTTTGTTTCTGCGTTAGGAATGCCATTGCCGTTATCGATTGGCATCATCTCTGTTCTGGTCGCCTGCTTTGCCGCCACAACACTGGACAGTGCCACTCGACTGCAACGCTACGTCATTCAGGAACTGGCGGGGTCGCTTAAGGTTAAGCCGCTGGAGAATAAATACGGAGCAACCTTGTTGGCAGTATCTCTGGGTTCGCTGGTTGCGATGATTCCGAACGCAGCGGGTGAATACGGCAAGGGCGGATTGATTTTGTGGCCACTGTTTGGGGCCACCAATCAGCTGCTGGCGGGGCTGGCGTTTATGGTGCTGGTCTTCTTTTTGGCTCGCCGAGGAAAGCCGTTTCTGTTTGCTTTGATCCCAGCCGTCATGATGTCCATCGTGCCAGCGTACGCGTTGTGCTGGAACATGTTTCACACGGGCGGCTGGCTCAACAGAGATCAGCCCGACTATCTGTTGAGTGGCTTTGGAGTCGTCATTTTGGCGTTGCAGGCGTGGATGATTATCGAATGCCTGATACTGTTTCCCAGAGTGAAAGGCATTCTGGAAGAAGCGTTGCCGCCATTGCAAAGGTCGGCCAAAGTCGAAGTGGCGTCGAAATAGAGGCGTTGATTTAGTCGCGGGGAACAGTCCGGAAATAAGATTCCTGTTTAACTCGTGGTCGCAGACCAGGCCGTGAAACCTGGTGTGCGGCCATCCCCGCGATATCTGCCAACGAATTGTCCCGAATTAAAATCCCTGATAGACGGCAATGCGCGACTTCACGATGGCCATTCCATAGCGTATAGAAGCAATCGCAATTTGGCACTTTGTGTTTTCTACAGTTGCTCCGCAACTCACCTGTCGCAAAGTGCAACGACGCTGGAAAATCAAAAAGAGTTTTGAGCGTCGACGGCATGTCCAATGCCAGTTTACTTCATTACTCACAACTCGGGATCTAATTTCGGGTCAGTTCCTAACAAGGGCTTCGCCCTTGCCCCAGTGGCGTGGCACGCAGGAAGACGTGGAACGCTCGAATCGCAGAGACGCTCCGTTGTTGCTACGACCAATATGCGGGCATCATTTTGAGTAAGACTCTAACGAGGCCGTGCCTCAGACCATTCGAGCTGCCGCTCGGAAACGCGACTACGTCGCTCAGAAAAATTCACTCAACGTGAACAAGCTCGATGCTTTAAGAAGGGTAACGAGCTTATGCTGTCGCTCGGCCTTCGCGACTGATCCGGCACGCCATTTGAATTCCTCCAATGACAGAAAGCTTTAGCAGGAGTTCCGTTGCACTCGGCGCACAAAAAAAGGCGACTCTCCGTTTATGAAGAAGTCGCCCTCGTTTGGTCGCTCAAGTCTGATTCAGTAATTCACAGGCTGTTTAATTGCCGGCGATTTTTCAGCTGGATCAGTCGTTGCCGAACGTCGATTAGTTCAGGATCTTTGAAGTGTCGCCGATGATTTTGGCGATTGATTCAGCGTTCAGGTCAGCCGCTTTCATAGCGTGATTAACCTTGACGTCTGATTCAACCCACATCATGACGGTAACGTCAGCTTCTTCGCTGATTTTGTACTTGCCAGGTCCAACTTTGTTTTCGAACACAGTCAGTGGAGTGTGCTTGATTCCCAGATCAGCAGCAGCCTTCTTCAAAGAAGCTTCCTGAGCATCTGGATCGTCTGTCAAAACAACAACAAACGCAGACATCTTGTGATCCTGGTTCTTGCCGACAACAGCGTCCAGTTCTTTGACAAGCTTGGCGACGTTGGCGTCCATCTTGCGAGTGAAGATGTTGACAACAGGGCTTGCACCATAACGGCAACGGTAGCAAAGTTTTTCACCGGCAGAAGGTCCGGTAACGTCCAGCACGTTGTAAGCGCCAGGGTAAGCTCCGACTTGCAGACCTGACTCAATGTCAGCTGCGTTGGCGGTCATTGTTGAAGCTGCAAGAACAGTAAGTGCCAGAATTGTACGCATTGTGCGATACTCCATTGGACATGAAATTGATTGCCTTCAGACTCCGATGTCTTCAAGGCAGAAACGTTAATTGGTTATAGCTGGTTGCAGAAAAGCAACCAGATCAAGTTGTGGTAATTATGGAGTCGAAGCGGTCAGCTGTCTAACAACATTTAACACCGCATCGCAGTCTCCGGCGGCGTCAACTTTTGTGTTTTTGTGGATAATCGTCCCATCCAGCCCAATCACAAAGGTCCACCGTTGAGCCGTTACGCCTCGAATTAGCGTTTTTTGCTCGCCTTTTACCACTGTGGTGATCGCTCCGCCATCTCGTACCGGGACGCCAAAAGCGTTGGCGACCTTACCGTCTTCATCCGCTAAAAGCGGAAATTTTAAGGAATGAGCCTTCTTGAACAGTTGGTGGTTGATGGCAGAATCGCCGCTGACACCAACAACGGTCACTCCGGCGCTCTTCATTTCGCTCAGCCGCTTTTGAAATCCGCAGGCCTGATCGGTGCATCCAGCGGTCATGTCGGCCGGATAAAAGTAAACCACGACGACTTCTTTGCCCACGTGATCTATGGAATTCCACGTTTCGCCGTGATCGTCGATGGCGGAAAATTCCGGTGCAAAATCTCCCTGAGCCAGAGAAACCAACTGATTCTCGCTGGCGCAGCAAAACGCGTGCGGCGCAATAATTAACGCTATAAGGGCAAGCCTGTTCATTCGTTTTTGGGTAGTCGCGTCTGTGAAAAGACGTCAACCTGTCTGGGATGGCAACCGCTGCGACCAGTGGAAAGACGTGGCAACAGCTGTTGAAGGTAGGTGGGATTTGAGGCGGTAATTCTCTCGCTTTATTATTTAAACGATACGTTCGCTCAATACTGCCGTCAAATGCAGAAGGTTTTCATAATGCCATTTTTCCTGACTATCCGGAAATCGATTGCACCGGCGGTCTCAGACGATTCTGGCGAAACCGCTTGAATTTGCCACCTCACCGGCGAATAGCGAAAAATTCCAACGTGCGGAAGAAGGCGGTGGAGTGGTGTTTTCATCCGAAATTCATGCGAATTCGCCTTGAGTGCGTAAAATGCAGCACGACAAACGTTTCAGGCAATTGAGGCAGCATGCTTTTCCGTTGCCGTCGTTTTCGTGCAGGGTACAATTCCGACGCTGCAAGTTTCACTCAATCCATTAATTCCGTCGGTGTCGCAAAGCGTTGCTGGCGAACAAGTTCCAAGGAAAGACCAACATGAAATCCGCCATCGCACTTTTGCCACTCGTTTTGTTGCTTGGCTGTTCTGAAGAACGCATCGTTACTGCAGATGGCGATGCGTCCGCACCAGTCGCCAGCAACGACGCGATTCCCGTTTCGTTTGCCGCTGGCGATACAGCAACATTGGCGGTTCCGGAAATGAGCTGTGCGATGATGTGCTTCCCCAAAGTTAAGGAAACACTGGAAGGCATCGAAGGCGTAACGGTTGTGGAACTGGTGCCTCAAAAGGAAGACGGAATCATCGATGACCGACGCGTAACGGTAAAGTTTGACGCCGAAGCCAGTTCAGACAAAGCCATCGCCGCCTTGGAATCTGCTGGATTTCCGGATTCAAAGTTTGAATAAGAACCAGAAAACGTTTCGAGACGTTGCGTCGTATGTATGACGTCTGGTTGCCGCTTTTTTACGGCAGCCAGACTTTCCGCTGCCTTCGCACAATGTTCTACTTCAAAATCGTTTTGAGTCTGAAAGCTTGCCGTGATAAAGCCGCCCAGGCTTCAGCCACTCAGCGTTTTTGATATGTTTAAAATTGGAGTGGGACCATCCAGCTCTCACACGATGGGGCCGTGGCTGGCTGCTGGGAAATTCGTCGAACGTCTGTCTCGTAAAAACGATGTCAGCGTCGCTACAGTTGCGGTTGAGCTGTACGGGGCTTTAGCGAAAACCGGCAACGGGCACGGCACGGGTATCGCGGTTCAGTTGGGCTTGTGCGGATATTCTCCCAGAACGATCGATGTGGAATCGATCACGCCCACAATCAAAAAGATCGCTCAGGAAAAGCGGCTAAGCCTGCATCATTGCAATGAGATCGCGTTTGATCCGAAAGCCGACATTCACTTCCACCATGATATTCAACTACCGTTTCATCCCAACGGAATGAAGTTGACGGCGACTTATTCTGACGGCACCGAATCCGCCGCAGTATTCTTTTCGATTGGCGGCGGCTTCATCGTAGAAGAAGGCGACGTGCAGAAAGCCGAATCGCTGGAAGAGTGTCTGATGCACCTTCCATGGCCGATAGAACACGCGAACGATCTGCTGCGTTACTGTTCAGAAAACTCCGCAAAGATTGCTGACATCGTTCTGCAAAATGAACTGACCTGGCGCGCTGCAGATAAAGTGCGAGCCGGTCTGACAGACATCAAAGATGCCATGTTGGACTGCATTCACCGTGGCTGCCGAACAGGCGGAACATTGCCCGGCGGGCTGAATGTTGAACGCCGAGCAGCAAGAATGGCCCACCGTCTGCTTGGCCACGACGTTCCCGAATGCCGTGAAACCTCGTTGGCGGAAGTTAAACAGCAGTCGCACGACTTTCAGCGAATTTTGAATTGGGTCAGCTGCTTTGCTTTGGCCGTGAATGAAGAAAACGCCGCTTTCGGTCGAGTCGTAACGGCTCCTACCAACGGATCGGCGGGCGTGATTCCATCGGTGCTGTTGTACTGTTTGTGCTTTTGCGATCTGCCTGAAGACTGCTACATCAACTTTCTGCTGACAGCGGGTGAGATCGGTTGCATCTTCAAAAAGGGTGCGACCATTTCTGCTGCGTTGGGCGGCTGTCAGGCTGAGATCGGTGTGTCATCAGCGATGGCGGCCGCGGCTTTGGCGGAATGTCTTGGCGGAACACCCGGTCAGGCTGCCGAAGCCGCCGAAATTGCGATGGAGCATCATCTGGGAATGACGTGCGATCCCATTGGCGGACTGGTTCAGATTCCGTGCATCGAACGAAACGCAATGGGGGCCATCAAGGCCATCACCGCTGCTCAGATGTCTTTACAACGCGATTGTGGCGAAGCGCGAGTTTCTCTGGATGCCGTCATTCGCACAATGTGGGAAACGGCTTTGGACATGAATGCCAAGTACAAAGAAACATCCGAAGGTGGCCTGGCGATGCAGATTGCCGTCAATGTCAGCGAATGCTGAAAGCGAGACAGCGAATCGCCCTGTTTTACCACCAGTTAAAACTGGTGGCTGAGTCAATGCAGCATAGTGCGGCACAACCAGGAGCGTTCTAACCGCCGAGCCGCTCCGTTGTTGCTACGAGAATGATGCGTGTTGAGGAAGACGTTGATTTATCGGTTGCAGGTCGTTGAACAAAGTGAAACTACCAGTCGCGATCAACTTTGATTCCGCGTTGAAGTAGAGTTCGTATCTGCTTTTGCTTTTCAAGGTGCTCGCGTTCTCGTTCGCGAGCTTTCCTCAACGTCGACTCTGCCTGTTCCTGCTGAGTCTGCTGCTGTTGCTGGTCTTTCTGTTCCTGTTGCTCTTTTTGTTGTTGCTGCTGCTTGTCATCCGGCGACTTGTCCTGTTCCGGTTGCTTGTTCTGTTCGTCCTGCTTTTGTTGCTCTTTGTCGCCGTCTTTTTGATCATCCTGATTCTGGTCTTTGTTGTCCTGATCTTCGTTCTGCTGTTGCTCTTGATTGTCTTGCTGGTTGTCTTGATTGTCGCTGACCAGCGGTTCGGCAATTTCCTTCAGGATTCGGTCGGTTTCCTTTTGTTCTGGCATTGCGGAGTCGGAATCTTTTGCGGCCAGATTCCTGGAGGCGTTGTCAGAATGCGTGGCGGCCTGCGGGGCCAGGTCGATGGCCTTTTTCATCGATTCAACCAGACCGGTCAGTTGTGCAACCTGTTTTTGCATTTGTTCCTGTTGAGCCTTCGCAGCTTTCTGTTCGTCCGTCAGTTCCGGCTGTTCCTGTGACGATTCTTCAATGGCATCCGTTTCCGATTTTTCCGGCAGCGATTGATCAGCGTTGGGGGCGATCTTTGAATCTGATGCTGCGTCCGTTTCGCCTTTAGCTTCAGCAGTTTCTTTCGCAGGCACTTCCTCACTCGGCGGCAAAGACTGCTTCAGGGCTTCCAGTTGCTGCTCAGCTGCCGGCAGTTCAGACTCCGCCTTTAGCGACAATACGTCGCTCCAATCAGTAATTCTTGATTGAGTCTCCGCCAACTGAACAAAGTCCTTCGCGGCCGCAAGTGTTTCAGTGTCGGCGCCTGTAGTGTCCACAACAGCAGCTTCGGTAGTGTCCGCTTCAGCGGGTGACTCTTTCGCGGAATCACTTTCAGAGTCATCGGTTTCATCAACCGCTGCCTGTTCGTTTGGCAGCAGCTTCGATTGCTCGTCGATGGCTCGCTGCAGCACTTCCTGATAAGGCGCAATCGCCATGTACAATTGATTGGTTTGATCAAGCCCTTCGGTTTCAACGTTCACCGCAGCGGCCATATTTCTGGAATCAAGTTCCGTTGCCGCCTGCAGCATTCGTTCGCCAATTTGATCGGCCATTTGATACAGCAACTGTTCTGCCTGCTGCATTTGGTCTGCCTGAGCGTTCGGCTGGGTGCTTCCTGGCTGGTTACCGCCAGTTTGCGGCGGCCCACCAGCGGAAGCAGCGGCTGATTGTTGTATTTGCTGGCTGATCTTCTGCTTAAGCGGCTCAATTTCTTCATGCAGAGTTCTCAACGATTCAGACGTTTCCATCACGGCCTGCCGAAGATAGGCGGTGTCCTGAGCGTTGCTAAGTGCTTTCGTTGTCGTTCGCAGCTGCGTCTGGCGATCTTCAATCATCTTCAGAAATTGCAGCAGGTCTTTTTCGTTGCGAGCTTTCTGTTTGTCGCGTTCTGCCCATTGCGATTGCAGATGTTTGATATACAACCGAATCAATTCGATGTTGTGTCGAGCATCCTGATGAGCTGGTTCAAGCCGCAGCACATCGCGATAGCTGCGAATAGACGTCAGCAGCATATTGATCGATTGTTCACGCGTTTCGCCTTCCGCCGCCGCCGGATCGTCACCCAGCTTTGATCTTGCCTGATCAGCTTCCAGGCAGCCAAGGTTATAGTGAGCTTTAACCGCCAGAGCTGAATCTTTCGCCAGCGAAGCTTTACGAAACAATCCTCGAGCCTGCTCCGCATCGTTGCCCGCCAACGCAGCGCACGCTTCATCGAACAGGATAATGGAGTTTTCCGGTGAGATTTCGCCCGCTTCAGCAAACGCGGTTTCCGCTTCAGAAAACTGATTATTGCGAAACAGCTGCAGACCTTCGTTGACCTTGTTCGACGCATCACCGGGCGAGTCGGCGGCAATCAGAAGGAACGAAAGCGACAACAGCACGACCATGCGAATTCGACCGGCTTTGCAATCAATGGCCGGTACCGTCACAGAAGAGCTTGTTGATTTCATGTAACCACCTCAGCAGTTTCCACAGGTGTGCGGCGATAGGCGGGAATTGACATTTCAATCAGCAGTAACAGAAGACCCAGCACGCCGAACAATTGATACTGTTCGTGAAAGCGTTTCCGCTTTTCGGTGTTGATTTCGCCCTGAGTCAGTTTGGCCAACTGATCATCGTAAATTTGACCCAGGTCGTAGCTTAACGTTTGAGCCGGAATGTAGGCTCCCAGAGTTTTTTCGGCGATATCCTTCAGCAGCCCGTCGTCCATTTTTGACCACACTTCCTGACCTTCGTGCTGCACAAAGCCAATGCCTCCATCACTGCCTCGCTTTGGAATTCGAGCTCCTTCGCCGATGTCGCCCAGTCCCACGGTGATAATGCGGATGCCTCGCTGAGCGGCCTGGTCGGCGGCTTCCTGCGGAAACGAATCCTGATCGCCTCCATCGGTAATCAGCACAATCGCCTGATCGCGATCCGCGCGAGTTTCCATGCTTTCCATCGCCTTGCGAATTGCGTCACCGATTAAAGTGCCACCCTTTGGTGCACTATTGACGTCAACTTCGTCCAGCATCAACTTAAAGAACCCCTGATCGGTTGTCAGCGGAACCTGCACCACGGGAGCTCCCGCAAATGCAATCAAGCCAACTCGATCGCCATCCAGCTTCGGCAGCAGGTCCAGAATATCCGACTTCGCTCGTTCCAGCCGATTGGGCTTCACGTCCTCTGCCAGCATGGATCGAGAAACATCCAGCAACACGAAAACGTCAACTCCACGGCCCGACATTTCTTCGAAGTAGAATCCATAGCGAGGTCTGGCAACCGCAATAATCAGCAGCGTAAGAGCCGCCATTAACAGGATGGCCTTGACCCACGTTCGAGCTGTGTTGAAGGCGGGCATTAAGCGAGCGACCATGGCCTGGTCGACAAACTGAGTGGCCGTGTGCCGCCGTTTGAAATGCGCACGCACAACCAGAAACCCGGCCAACGGCACAAGCCACAACGCAAACAAAACAGTTGGAAATCCCCAGTTCATATTGGGCAAGCTAAGATTCTGTGTAAAAGGTTGTTCATCTAAAAACGGTGTTTGTTATATATTCCACGCGGCATAAATTGAGTCGGGTCAAACGGGAATCCGCCCACGGCTCAATGAATAAGTACAGTCTCGGTGATAGAGTTTACGCCACTTAGGTTCAGGCCGTTACGGCAGGCCGCGTAGGCGAGTGCTTCCCAATACCAAAGTTAACAGTACACAACTGAGCCCTGCCAGCATTGGGTAGACAAACGTTTCACGGTATTCCGTATACAGGCGGCCTTCGATTTCTGTTTTTTCCAGCTTGTCGATTTCGGCGTAAACCTGTTTCAGGGTTTCCGTATCCTTAGCGTTGAAGTACTGACCGCCCGTCTTTTCCGCGATCGACTTCAAAGTGGCCTCGTCCAGTTTTACCTGTTGAGGTGCCAATACGGTTCGCCCAAAGCGGTCTTCCACGGGGAAAGGGGCCAACCCGGTTGAACCGACTCCAATGCTGTACACCTTAATGCCAAATTCCACAGCAGCGTCGATCGCTTCTTCTGGCGAAATAATGCCCGCCGTGTTTTCTCCATCGGACAACAGCACAATCACTTTGCTTTTGGATTCCGCATCTTTCAGGCGAGCAACGCCCAGGGCCAGAGCATCGCCGATGGCAGTGGCCATTTCTTCCTCCAGCAACTGTTCGTTGATGATACGATGATTGCTGTCATAAATGGGTTCAGGAATCTTCACAGCCGATAGTACTTCCAACAGTGCTCCATGATCCAGCGTCAGCGGGCAAACAGCGGTCGCGAAGCCTCCAAAAGAAATCAGGCCGATTAAGTCATCCGGCCGTCCAGAGAACTCGTCTCCCCCAGCCACGAATTCTCGAAAAACGCTTTTCACGGTGTCCAGCCGATTCACCTGTTGGTTGTCCAGAGTGAAGTCCAGAGCCTGCATAGACCCTGATTTATCAACACACATTTCCACGGCAATACCTTCCGTGCGAATGCGAGTTTCTTCCTTCCCCAGTTGCGGGCGAGCCAACGCCACGGTAATCAGCACCAGTCCCAGCAGATTGATCCACGGCAACAGCCGCCGAACTCGTTGAGCCATCGTGACGGGCAAATCCCGCAGCAGTTTCACACTGGAATACTGCACGGCGTGACGACGCTTTAATGCCAAATAAATCCCGATGGCCAGCACGGGAATCAGCAGCAGCAACGCCATTGGAGTCGCAAATCGAAAGGTGCTCACGCTGACACCTCATCGTCAACAGATGTCGAAACACCAGCAAGCTGCGATGAAGTTTTGACGGATGCGGACTTAACAACCTGCGACATTTTATCGGTGGTGCCACCCAACAGCGATTCCGCCGTTTTCAGTTCGATAAACTGTTTTGCCTTGTGCGTGCTCTGTTTCACCATCTCTTCATCGGGCTGATATCCGGCAAATTTCACCAGGTCCGCAGATTCCAGAAAGGCGCCCAGGCGGCGATCTTCTTCCGCGGAAAATATCTTTCGCTGACTTACCTGTCTTAGAAATTCTTCGGTCGTTTGTTCGGGCGCTTTGACTCCCGTAGAACGTTCGATGTAACGGCGAACGACACCGGTTAACTGCACAAAGTACTCTTTGACGTCGGTTTCACTAAGCTTACTGGAAATCAGATCGTTCAGCTCTTTCCAGGCGAGCTGTTGAGGCGTCAGTTGTGGTTCGCTGGATTGTTTCCGCCTGGTTAACAGCCACGCGATTGCCGCCAGCGTGGCGAGTGCGATCACGATTCCCAGCCCCCAGTGCCACCACGTAACAGTGATGTTTGGTGGAAGCGCCACAGGAGCGGCAACCGGACGCAAATCGTTCAGCGACGGAGCTTCTGCTTCGATCATGGTGGCAATCTGCACCTTAATCGCTTCGGTTTCGATTGTATGTTCCTGGCCGTCGCCCGTTGGACGGTGGTCGATAAATTTCACAACGATCGGCTGAATCATCGACAAGCCGGCCACCGTTGGTTCCAGAGTATAAACCTGCTGAATCAGCTTTCGGCCATCTGCAGTTTTGGGCAGAGGTTCATAGAAATCTCGAATGATGAAGTCACCCATTGACTGGCCAAAGGGCGGCGGCGTCACATCAACACCATCTTCCGCGATGACGGTCAGCGTTAAGGTCGGTTCGTCGGAAAGTCGGGGCTCTTTGGGCACGATATCAATCGATACTTTCACCGGGCCACGTTCCAGTTCGGAATGCAGAGCTTCGGGCGATCCGGTTTTGACTTCGGGAATCGAGGTTTCAGAACCGCATCCGCACAGCAATGCTGCCGACGTTACCATTAAAGCGACCGGCCAGATGGATAGTCTCGTAGTGGACGAGGTGACGAGTCCTTGTGTTTCGGGACTCCTGGCGTCGTCCACTACAACAGAACGGTACATTCCATCTGGCCGCTCGCCTGACAGTAGCGAGTGACTGTTGCCACCATGTTTGCTTTTCATGCTTTCCGTGCAAACAATCATCGCAGCCGCCTTTCGCGTGATTCAAAAAATCGCCGCAAACTGGTGGCGTACGGTTCTGTTGTGCTGACCTGCAACTGATCGACTCCCGCTCGTCGCAAACCCGTGGTCAACGCTTCTCGACGGTCCGCGGCCTGGCTGGCAAACAGTTCTCGCACTTTGGGATGTCGAGTATCCACGTCGACCATTTCACCGCTTTCCGCATCCTGCAACGTGATGAAGCCCACCTGAGGCAACTGTTCTTCTCGCGGGTCTGACACGGTAATAGCAACAAGGTCATGGCGTCCGTTGGAAATGGCCAGTGCCTTTCGCGACGCTTCGTTTTGGAAGTCGCTGATCAAAAACACGACGGCTCGCCGCTTGTAGACTTTGTTTAGATATTGCAGAGCCGCTTCAAGGTCGGTTTCGTCGCGAACCGGTTCAGCGGCCAGCATTTCGCGAATCAGCCGCAGCACATTTCCTTTGCCTTTTCTTGGCGGATAGTAAGCTTCTACGTTGTTGGCGAATAACAGCAGGCCAACCTTGTCGTTATTTTTCAAGGCCGAAAACATCAACAACGCCGTCATTTCAATCATGACTTCCAGCTTCGATTGCGATCCCGAACCGAATGATCCCGAGGCTGAAACGTCCACCAGAAACAGCACGGTGAGTTCTCGTTCTTCGCTGAAACGCTTGATAAACGGCACACCGGCGCGAGCCGTCACGTTCCAGTCAATCGTGCGAATATCGTCGCCCGGCTGGTATTCGCGAACTTCGTCAAATTCCATGCCTCGACCACGAAACACGCTGCGATACTGCCCGGCCAGCAAGTCGTTGACGGAACGATTGGCAACGATCTGAATTCGCTGCACCTTCTTCAGAATTTCGGCAACAGTTTGCGTCATTGGAAAATTCGATCCGTGAAAGGATCACCTGCACTCAAAATATCTCGATACACAATCAAAATCGCAATATTCAACACCACAATTTCGCAACCGCTGTTTACGGTGCAGGTTGCTTGAAGTGATTTTCGCTGGTCGGTTGCCGGAAGGCTGCCTGTTCCGCTGATTTAGTTCAAAAATAACGAAAACTGCAGCAAAATCGAGCCGATCAACGGAGACTCGAGTTTCGAAGTCGCGGCAGGCTTGCCATGCAGAAACAGCCACCATCACCGCCAGAATCCGGCTACGAATTTTTACCGCCACGCCATAACTCGTCAAGCGGCGCGGCGTGGCCGAATAAGGGATGAACGCCGGACGATAAATGCCGCGCCAGCCTGACCTGTTGATAGCGGACGATAAATGCCACGCTGCCAAATTGCTTCTTCCGGCAATCTACATTTTATTGCCGACGAAGACGAAGAAGTGAGTTGACTTGCGGGAAACTGCTGCAGCGGAAGAATCTGACGAATCACTTTCGCAGTAAGTACTGTCAATCTTCGTTCAAGCCATGAGCAGTTGGGTTGCCACCTGCACGAAGAACTTCGTTGGCTTTGCGGACGATCTTTTCTTCGATCCCGCTGGCACGCATGTGTTCTATCGTTTGTTCGATGTCGTATTCGACTCGCCGAAATTCGACGACGCCATCTTCAATCACCGCATAAGCGGCCCGGCAATCTCCGTCTCGCGGTTGCCCGACGCTGCCAGGATTGATCACTCGACAATTCCCCACCGTTAAATCCATGGGCACGTGAGTATGTCCGACGCAGACGAAATCGACGTTCACGTGTTCCAGCCGAGCGGCCCATTGTGGTTCGACTTCGGCCACGTATTCGTCCATGGGATCTCGAGGAGTTGCATGAACCAGCAGAAAAGAATGATCGCCCAATGTAAACTGCTGAGTCACGGGCAATTGTGCCAGCCACGTTAGTTGCGAATCGCTAAGCACTTCAAAATGATGAGGTCTCATCGCGGCCGCCATGCGTCGAAAAGTTCCTCCCGGCCTCACGGTCACTCGTTGAGCAACCGAATGATCGTGATTACCTCGAACACAGTAGTCAGCATTCTTCTGCAGCCATTCAATGCATTGAACGGGATTGGTGGCATAGTCGACCACATCGCCCAAAAACAGACACGCATCAAACTGTTCGTCAATCGCCGCCAACGCTGGCCAGTTGGAATGGATGTCGGCGAGAAGCAGAATTTTCATAACAATAAGCGTACGACTCAGGAATACGGCGGTCATTTCAACAGGTGGCCACGCCCCATTCTGAATCAAAGTTGCACCGATTGCACGCCTTCAACGCCAACGCCGGAAAATATCAGCCGGATTCCGCTTAGAACGCAGCGCCAAAACATACGCCGCCCCTGAGGCAAGATCAGCGTGCAGCAAAACGCACGTCCAGGCATCCGGAGTGCATTGGCCAGCAATGCTTAGCTCGACTTCTACTTCGTTTGCTTTTCCGCCAGGCACAAACCCAGAGCCAGTGAATATCTACCTGGAACAAGGTCTATTCGAGTGGCGTAGAACGCGTGATCCTGATTGTCCACAAATTCGCCTTCCAGCTTCAACATGGGAACGACCGAATCCCAGGACGCAGCAATGGAACTCATTGACTGTCCATCGTTGGCTTTTACGCGAGATCCCGAACTGTCCAGTTGCATCAAAACCTTGCAATCGTTGTCCAGAACGTAAAGCCGATTAATTGCGTGAAACCGTCCACGAATTTCGTTTTCGATCAGTCGTTCCAGACTGGCTTCGATTCTTACGAAACCGAACGGTTCTTCTGTTTCGTCATCAAACACAGGTACGGTTGCAGCCAGCAAAGGAGTTGGCGACTTTCCCCAGGACGCAGTTGTTGGATCCGGGCATTCGGACGACAGTGCCACAAAAACTTCGTCCGGCTTGCCTGCGAGTGCTTTTTTCATGCACGAAGTCAGGTTGCCGGATACAAGTCGACTTGCAGGAATCGACCGCACGTTGGAAACATCATCGATCGGGCGTTCAATTCGGACCAGTTCCTGAAACTTACTGCCATCAGCTTTGGCAAATGACACCGCACAGAAGTCGCAGTTGGTCTTCAACAATCCGGAGAAAATCACTGACAGATGACTTCGCAACACGGATTGTTCGTCATCTCGGCGTCCGGCAATGGAATTCACAATTCCCTGAATCGGCGGCAACGAAGACATAAACCGGACGTTGCGTTCCAGATCTCTCACAGCTGACATCATCGCTGTGCGAAGTTCTCTGGCTTCGCTGCGACTGTTGGAATACTTCTGCCGACGCTCACTTCTGCCCGCCATCCACTGCTGAACGGCATCAGCCACTTCAGCCGCTGATTGATATCGAGAATGTGGCTTAAACTGCATTGCCTTAACGCAAATGGCTTCAAGGTCAGCCGGAATTCCCGACATGTAATCACGAGGGCGCGGCGTTGCTCCGCCGGAAATCTGCTTCAGTAATTGAGCAATAGGAACCGCATTGCCCTCCTGCACACTGCTGTTTTGATGGGGCGCAGAAGCTGTCAGCATCGCAAACAGGATGGCCCCAAGCCCGTACACATCAGTACGGCTGTCAACTTTATCCAACTGTCCGGCAGCCTGTTCAGGAGCCATGTACAGGGGAGTCCCGATAACTTCGCCCGCCATTGTCTTGGTGAAGGAACTATCTGCAGAAAGCGGCACTCCCGACATGTGACCTTCTGTTTCGTTGCCGTCATTGACTTTTGCAAGCCCCCAGTCCAGAACAATAACCTGACCGAAGTTGTCCAGGGCAACGTTTTCCGGCTTCAGATCACGATGAATGACTCCACGAGAATGAGCATATGCGATGGCCTGACACACGCCGATGAAGGCTGTTAACAGACGATGCAGGTCCATCGTGACATCTTCGCCGGCAATCTTTTTGTCGTGGTATTCTTCAATCGCATCGACAAGAGTTCGCTTGCCTACAAAACGCATCGCATAGAATGGTTGCCCCGTGGTTTCGTCAGTTCCGAACTGATACAGCGGGACGATATTCGGATGTTCCAGACGCCCGGTGATTTCCGCTTCTCGACGGAATCGTTCCCATGCTCGCGGATGCTCTGCCGCATCGGCGTTCATTTCTTTTAGAGCAACGGAACGCAGCAATCGTTCGTCGCGAGCCAGCCAAACGGTACCGAGCCCGCCTTTGCCCAGTTCGCGGGTCAGAGTAAACCGTGACTTTAGACTGCGTTCGTCTGCATGGCTGCTGATCGGCAACTGTTGAATCATCGCATGTGTCGATGAAATGGCAGAATCGTGGAAGGCGGCGCCGGTCACCGTAATTCCGAACTGACTGGACCGAGCTGCCTCAAGCCGAATCGATTGCTTCATTCGCAATGCGGCATCGGCTGAAAGTCCAGGTGCAACGGATGTGTCTCCATCTCGCGAACGCTTGCCGACATCGGACAGCGAATCGTTAATCATCTTCGACAGCTTCGCATAATTTCTGGACTGCTGGCTGGCGGCGATCTTTTCGTCAATGGTTCGTTGTTGATCGTTGGTCAGAGTTGCTGACAGCGACTTACTGATCAATTCTGAAATTTTCTGGTCGTTAGGCATTCTGGCTAACCTCCTGCTCTGCAAACCATTTTGTTCCCACACATTTTGCCAGAGCCAGTCGAGCTCTATGCAAACGTACCCAAAGATTTGCTGGAGTGATGTTCAGCTCCTTACAGATTTGATCAGTGTCCATTTCTTCCATCACGCTCAGCACAAACACGTCAGCCTGACCAGCAGGAATGTGGCTTAAACAACCTCGCACAACTTCCCAGACTTCCTGAGATTCCAGCTGGTCATCCGGCGTCACCGCAAACGCACCGTTCTTCCAGTTACCCTGCTGATTGAACAACTGAGACGATGGATCGTTGCTGTCGTCAGACTTTCCGTCGCGATCGTACCGATTTCTCATCCGTACATGATCAACGATTTTGCGTTTCAGAATTCCCAGCAACCAGGCACGTTCAGCTCCCTCGCCCGTAAAACGTTCTCGATAACGAATGCCGGCAAGAAAGGTTTCCTGAACAACTTCTTCTGCCGCGTTTGTGTCGCGCAGCCGCGAAAAGGCGTACCGGTAAAGGTAGTCACCATATTCGTCCACCCAGACTTCCGGGTTGGCCGACGAGCCTGAATTTTTCAGGTCTGAGCTGCTCAGGCCTGCGTTTTCGTTGGAGTTATCCAAACCATCACCTTAATTCATAATCGGCCAACGTTCTATTTCTTATGGTCGAAACACGTTGGGGATTCCTTACAGATTTTCCTGACAAGGGCTTCGTCCTTGACCCCGTGGCGTGGTATGCGGAAAGACGTGGTACGTTCGAATTGCCGAACCGATGCGCTGTCGCTGCGATAAACTTGCGGGCATTGTGCTCGCAACATTTTAAGCAAGAATTCAACGACGGCTTCGCCCGGCCGTGAAGAGTTTTCATGCGGAAAAACACGGGTTAAACAGTAAAATTCAACGGTTGCGGTTGAAAGCTCTGCTGTCGCAAATTGCGATGCTGAATTATCAGGTAATGTTTATTCCGGAGCTGCTGAACCGTCTCCGCCAGACGCCCCGGGCTTACGCTTTCGACCTCGCCGACGACGTTTGCGTTTTTCCCCACTTGCGGGCCCCGCTTGTGGCCCCGTGGAATCGCCTGGTTTTGCGCTGTGATCAGCAGCAGACACCTGAACGACGGGCTTTGCGGAAGGCGTTTCGCCGGACTGATTTTCGGTTCTGGCAGTCGTTGCCGGGGTTTTGATATCAGCAGCTTCTCCGCTGCGATTGCCCCCTTTGCGAGAACGACGGCGGCGACGGCCCTTGCGATGTTCGGTTGATGGTTCACCGTCAGCGGAAGTTGACGAACCAACCTGGTTGCCGGAATCGCCAACGTCCTGTCCAATCGACGCAGCTTCATCTTTACCAGAAGTCTGATTCGACGGGCTTTTGTTGGTCCTGCGAGATCGATCGGGCTTCGAGCGGTCTGGCCTTGAACGGTCCGACTTTGATTCGCTGGATCGCTGCCGAGATCCCGGTGCTGGCTTTTCGCCGGATGATTGCAGTAACGGCGATGATTCTATGCCGATACCAAACTCGGCCCACTCGTCTTCTTCGGCCCCTGTTTCCGGTCCAGTCGCTGGCGAAGTATCATCCTCAGGAGCCGCTTCGGCTCGCAAATAGCCAGTACCGCGAAACGGCTTCTTTTCTTTCGGTTCGACATATTCTGAAACCGGAGTAAACCCTTCCTTTGCAGGAAGCTCTTCCACCAACTCGGCTTCTGTGGGTGTCGTGTACTCGTCGGTTTGGTAGGTAATAAATCGTGAGATATCAACCGGCGGCGGCGGCTCTTCAACAATCGCCATAAAGCATGGAGGATCGCTGCAGCGGCACGTGCGTGAAGCGACGGCTCCGCGAGTTCTCACGGTGCGAGAACACTTGGCGCACTTCCAAACGCGGAAGATCCCGAGTTCTAATTGAAGGATGGGGCCCTTAATGGCAAATTCTCCGGCTTTCAGGCGTTTCGCAGCTGCTTGGTTTCACTGTTGTTAGATTCTTACTGCAGGGAACATGTTCACGTTGAGTCAAGTTTTCTGAGCGACAGCGGAGCGTTTCCGAGCGGCAGCTCGAATGGTCTGAGGCACAGCCTCGTTAGATTCTTACTGAAAAGATTGCGTGCACGATGCGAGGATATTTATCGTAGCGACAACGGAGCGGCTCGGCGATTCAAACGTACCACGTCTTTCCGCATACCACTCCACTGGGTTAAGGGCGAAGCCCTTGTTACGGCAAATTGTCGCAACCAGAATCAGCGTTTCCAGGCAAAACCGATCCAAACACGAAACGAGCGGCACTTCGCACTGAATTCAGATTGTCGCCCTGAAACCGCTATCCTGCAACCGAGCTTGCAATTTCGCACTCAGAGAACCTTGGTTTTGCCTGCCTATTGCGAAAAATCAAAGGCAATTCCGCAGAGGACCGCTATTGATCTTTAAGCGAAACCTGCGGCACATCATTCTCAACCGGAACGGAAGTTATTGTCGCAGACGTCTGATACGTCGCAGATATGCTGCCTTCAACGGCAATCAGCACTCCATCTGCAGCGATATTGGTCAGGATTGACGTCGCCCCGGACGGCCAGCGAATGGTCAGCTTTTCCACGTTTGCTGTGTCGCCGAAACCAAAGTGTAACCGACGCTGATTGCTGGCCTGATATCCGTCACCTGCGGAGACCTGTTTCCAGACTACGTTGCCACTAATCTCAGCTTCCACCGTTGCTCCGCAGGCATCGCGAGCAGTTTGTCGGGCATGCAACTGAACGTCCAGCCAGTGGCCGTATTCTTTAGTGGTGTTCGAAACCAGCATTGTGGGAGAAGCGATGTTGGACACCACAAAATCTGTTCGACCGTCCTGATTCCAGTCAACAGTCGCCAGCGAACGTCCCAATGCATTCCGTTGAAACGGTTCACCAAGCTGCTTTGGGTTTAGCTGCTGGAAGTGCGTTCGATGGCTGCCGTCAAAAAACTGCAAAGGCATTTTGTACTGCCCATTGTCGTCACGAAAGTCAGCCACATGACCGTTGGCCACCACGATATCCAGAACTCCACGATTGGCTGCGTCCAAAAACTGAGTTCCCCATCCAACATACTGCAGCCCGGAACTTCGAAGCCCTGCCGTTGCAACCGCATCCTGAAAGAAACCACCTTCCTGTTGCAGGTAGAGACAATTGGCTTCACCTTCAAAATTTGTAACAAACAAATCCAGGTGTCGATTGCCATCCAGGTCGGCAGCCGCCACTCCCATGGCCGCCGTTGGATCACCCAGCATGTTCACCGCCAGGCCACGTTCAGCAGCGATGTCCTGATACACATCAGAATCAACAACCGGATGAAGCAGGAAATTGGGAACCTGGTCGTTGGCGATAAACAAAACCGGCCTGGGATCGCCGTTCGAAAACATCGCAACAATCCCAAGTCCTTTCGCCAGATCCTTTGGGGCAGCATCCACGACTCGCCGAAATGTGCCATCCGCCTGTGACAACCAGACATGATCTTCAGCGCCTGAAAAATCGCGAACCGAACAACGATTTCGGCCACATTCCACCTTAAAGACATTCTCCCCCGACAGATAGTTGACGTCGTAAATGTCTGGATTGCCGTCGCCATTCAGGTCCAGAATCAGACAGCTGGATGTCCATGCCGCTTCTGTCAGTCCGCACTGCTGAGCCACATCATCAAACGTGCCGTCTCCATTGTTGATCAGCAATTGATTAGCTCCAATGCAGGCGACGTAGATATCCGGAAAGCCATCGTCATTGAAGTCACCAACGGAACACCCCTGCCCATAGCCGTCGTCTTTGAGCATAGCAGCATCGGCGACGGCGAACCCCTGTTGTGCTGAACGGTTTCGGTACAGCACGTCATAGTATTTTTCCACAGCAGCGGGGACGCTCTGCCCCTTGGCCCAGGGCTCACCCTGAGTCAGAAAAATGTCCGGCTGCAGATCGCCGTCAAAGTCGACAATCCCCACGCCGCCTCCGGTGGATTCAAAGATCCGGACGTCTCGAGCAAGTGGATCAGCACTTTGGTAATAGGTGAAGTCAATGCCCGCATCCACAGCGGAATCAGTAAAGCTGATCCCTGCAGCATCCAGTGCAAGTTTTGGCGTTGATGCAGAGCGTTCCAGTAGCGTGTCGATGCCAGGCCAATCTGCCAGGTCGAACAGTGCAGCGATATTAATCGAGGCGAGTTTGTGCGTGGAATCCCCAGTCCCAGCCTCGTTTGCCCCTTTTTCAGCTCTGTCAATCCATGCCGACGGCCCAAAACGATCTTTGGCCAGGTTCGACCACGCCTCCGCTTCCTGCTTTCTGCCAATGTCGTTTAGCAGCGAAATTAATTCCGCAAAGCTTTCGGCCTGTTGCCCCTGAGAGATCAATACACGTTCCATCACCTCAATACATCTTTTCAAATCATTACAACGCTGCACGCACAAATCTGCGTTCATGTGATTCAGACTGGTCAACACCTGCCCCAGCTGAAACATTGAACGGCGATCATGGGGAGCATCCTGCACGGCTTTCCAAAAACAACGAGCGGCAACTTGCGGGGCTTCCATTTTTCGAGCCCACAAGCCCTGCACATATTGCACGCCAGCAGAATCCTTAACGCCTTCCGGCAAATCACGACACCATTGTTGAAATGCGATGGAATCCGAGTTCAGCAGCAGTTCGCCAAGTAGCGCATGAGCGTCTGCCCAATCCGGGCACTTCGCGACTACTCGCTTCAAACCTGCCTGAGCAGCAGCAGGGTCGTTTCTGCTTAGGGCAGACTTTGCCTGAAACATCCAAACGTACGGATCGTCAGACAACGACGAAGAACACTTCGGAAAGTTCGTAACGTTGCCATATGGCCGTTCTGGTTCCATCAGTGATACGAGATCTGGTATCTTGATTCTGTAGGAAGAAAGTATCTGCAGCAAATACGGTCTGGCCTGCGATGTCAGCCCCGTTGCATTCAACAGGCCAACAAGCCGTTCGCTCACTTCAAATTGATTGCTGTTTAAGGAACTCAGGTACCGCAACTCATCGATACCTTCTTCGTATTTGCAGTTAATCAGAAACAGCTCAGAGCGAGCCTTCGCAATTGAAATAGCAAGTTCGGTACCGTCGCGTGGAACTCGCTTCCAGATTTCCAGAGCCTCACGAGTATCGCCCATGCCAAAGGCTGCACGCCCCAGAATGAACTGACACTGCTGCCACCTGTCATCGGTTTCCGGAATGTCCTTAACCAGTTCAGTAGCTTCCGCGTACCGACCATATTCCAAAGCTTCCGTCGCCGCCGCCAGCGTGTCAACGGGCTTGCTGCGTCCGCACCCAGCCATCGCCAGGCAGATCAGCAAAAGACATGGTTGCCGCCAGCCGGTTTGTAGACGCGAAGCCGCGTTACTCGGAAGACTTCTTCGAAGTTCCGGTAAGCTTTTCAAACATCTTTGCATGTTGCTGCGCCTTTTCTGTGTCGCCGGTTTCCAGATACGCTTCTGAAAGCCAGCCGTGTGCCAATGCCAGTGACGGATCGATTTTTAAAGCTGCCTCCGCTGCCTCAATTCCTTTCGGAAATTCACGAAGCTGCCCCATGACATGGGCCATGCGACCGAGATATCGAGAACGCGTTGGGTTAACGGAATGGAGTTGTTCGTAAGCCTTCCGAGCTTCTTCAAGTTGGCCCGTCTGATGCATCATCGAAGCCATCGCTTCCAGTGCATCTTCGTGCCGGGGCTGAATCTGTAGAACAGTCGACCAGGCTCTTGCCGCCATTTGTGGCTGGCCCGCCTGCACCATTGCCTTTCCTAAGGCAAAGATGCAATCAACATCCTGCTGATTCTGTTCGACCAACGGAATCAGCACCTGAACGGCCTGTTGGGCAAGTTTTGAATCGCCGTTTAAGTAAGCCAATTCCGCTTGAAAAACCCCAAGTGCCCGATTGACTTCGTCGTCGCTCAGGTTAACGCCGGGCTCATCAAACACAATAATTTCGGGTGCTGCATCCGGATTTTCGGAACGGCCCTGTTGAGGCACTTGCTTCAGAATTCTGTGATCTGTTTGCGACGCATGAACGTCGGCCGCCCCAAACGTCGGCATGTGACATGCGACACACGAATCCGCACTGCTGATTTTCAAGCGTTCCGTGAGTGGCTCAGAGCACTCCGTCTTTCCGGTTTCGTGACACTGCAAGCAACGTTGCCGATAAAAAACCGCTCGCTCCGTTTTGGGAGGTCGGCTGTGTGGGTCATGGCAGCTGATGCAGGTGAGCTCACCGGAACTCTGTTGATAACAAACGCTGGAATACATTTGCTCAACCTGGCTGACAGCCGCCGCCGTACCACTTTTCACGCCTTCTGTTTTGACCAATGTCACCCAAATGTCACTTAGATTCATACCGGGACGAAAACCGTATTCCGACTGTCCGACCTGCAGGACTCGACGACGCCCCTGCAAGTGACACTGCGTGCAGACGGCATCTCGGCGAGCCGACGAAAGGTGAATGGGGTTCACAATTGGATCTGTTGACGCAATGTCAGGCTTTGCCTGATGAAAGTCGATGTGCTCACCACCGGCTCCATGACAACGTTCACAACCAATCGCATGTTCGTGAAACGCCGGTTCTGCAAATCGGTCGTTGTCTGTGGGGTGAGGATTCGCGCGGCCGGAATGGCACGACAAACAGGCATGCGTGACACGCCGCTCAAAGCGTTCGTTGAACTCAGGCGCATAGCCCGGCGACAACCCCCATTTGGGGCCATCCGCATACCAGCTGATCATGGACTGATTCAATCGACCATCGACGTTTGTCAGATACGAACGCCCTCGTTCCCCCGATCCCACCGACAAGTCGATCGGAATGGCCTGATCGTAGACAAGTTCGCCGTCGCCGGACGTACGGCGTTCGTGGTGAAACACCTTTCCGTCGTGCGATTCAACTTGATACGAAAACTCCGGAAGTGTGGTGAATTCCGATGTGCTGAGATCTTCCAGCCCATCACCCTGGCTTGTCGCAAACATCGAATGCGACATTGGGTGAGTCTTATATTCGTCCGCAATTCCGGAATGGCACGCGTTGCACGCCTGACTGCCGACGAAGTGTTTCGCAAAAGTGGTTGGTGCGACATCGGCTGAAGGTTTGGCTGCATCGGCTACAGGATCCGGAACAGCGGCAATCTGCTGATCCGCCGACTTCTTTCTGGCGGACGGCCTTACCAGCTTGTTTTCATTTTCTTTGCCGCAACCGATCAGGAACAACAGCACAAGCACAGTCAAAGTATGCCCGTGAATGATGCAAGGCATAGTGCATGCCTGCCCCGCAGGCAGAGTGCTGAATCGGACTACCTTTGAATGTTCGACGTTCATTCTTGTCTCTGTTCTGCTGCGTCACTTAAACAAACGACCTAAATCGCCAGTCAGCGGGCTGCTCACTATTCCGCCAAAGGTTCGACAAGCTGGTTTAGTTGTCGGTGATCGTGAATCTGCAATTGCTGATGAATGCCGGACGGCCATTCAATTTTTACCTTCCATGGTCCGGTGTCTTCACCAACACCGAAAAACAGAGTACGGTTGTGAGAGGCACCGAAGCTGGTTCCGCCGGCAATTTCCTGCACAAACGGACGCTCGTCACTTCCGAAAACTCGCACCTTTGCTTGAAACGCCGAACGATTGCTGGATCGACCGATCAACTTAAAACGCAATCCAACACCAACTTTTGATCTGTTTTCCAGAAGTGCCACGGGTGAGTTGTGATGCACGACGCACAGGTCCAGGTCGCCGTCAGCATCAAAATCTGCCGCCCCTACTGCTCGCCCAACGGCTTTGCGAGTGAAAAAATCACCGGCAACACTGGGGCGTTCCTGCCAGTTGCGACCATCGAAGGAAAATACCTGCGGTGTCATTTCGTAACCTTCGCCATCGAAATAGCGAGGGTCAATGTGCCCGTTGGTAACAAACAAATCTTCATATCCATCCAGATTAAAATCGCTCATCACAGTACCAAACGCCAACTTCGGAAGACTCGGTTCCCGCAGCCCAACCAGACCGCTCACATCCTGCAGTCCTTGAGGCCCAAGATTGCGATACAACGTGTTGTGCTCTCCCGTGAAGTGAGTCAGAAACAGATCTGGAAAACCGTTGCGATCGTAGTCTCCAAAACCAACGCCCATGCTGGCCTGAGCTTCACCCGTTGCACAATATCCTCCGCCAAGAAACAAAGACGATTCTTTGAACGACGTGCCTGTTCCATCGTTGATAAACATAAAGTTGGCGGTGGTGTCGTTGGCCACGTAAATATCCGGCCAGAAATCATCGTTCAGGTCCGCAATAACAACGCCCAACCCTTTGTTGCCTTCACCAAACAAACCTAGTTGTTGCGACGATTCCGTGAAGCTGCCATCGCCGTTGTTCACGAAGCATTCATCTGGTTCGGGTTCTACGTTTCGCGGATGGCAAATCGAAGGGATACCGTCTTTGTCGAGACATTCAACCGGGTTGTTGGGGTCGTAGATTGAGTAGTTACAGACATAAAGATCAAGATCACCATCACGATCAATGTCGCCCCAGGCAACGGTTGAACTCCACGCGGTCTTCCCACCTTGCATGTCAGCAGTGGTTTCGATGAACGTTCCATCACCCATATTCCTGAACAGGCGATTCTCGCGAGCATTTGCGACGTACATGTCATCAAAACCATCATTGTCAAAATCACCAACCGCAACTCCATGGCCAAAGCCACGATCCATCAGCCCACTTTCTGCAAACCGGTCTTGAAAGCTTCCGGATATGGACTGGCGAAACAGGGAATCAGAAATCGTGGCATCACCACACGGGTCGCCTCCCTGAGTCAGGTATAGATCCGTCATACCATCAGCGTCAAAGTCGATCCACCCACAACCTCCACCAGTGGATTCCACCATTAAGGCTTTGGGGCTGGCTCCGTTGTCGTACGTGAAATCAATTCCGTGGTCTGCGGCGACATCCACGAAGTCGGGAAATTCCGGCATTGGAAATTCGACCTGTTCAGCAGAGCGACGTTTGTGTGGCTCAAACCTGAACGCCGGCGCGGCGGCATCTGACGAACTGGATGCAGTTTCCGTGGTTTCAGATTCGACCGTCTCGCTCTTACCGCACCCGCTGCAGGAAATCAGCAGCATACTGAACAACACCAATCGCCAGTTTAAAGTTAGCCTGGCTTTCATGGCTTTGACAGCTTTCACTTCAGAACGTGTGGATAGTCTAATGGGCAAAGGCGAATGAGGAGACACAATGCTTGACTTGCAACCAACAAAAGTAAGAGGACGTTTACTAAGGACCGTCAATCGGCTGACAGCACTCAAAAACACGTCGCCGATACTGGCGCCCTCGACTGCGTGTTGTCGCATTGTCTAAACAACTTACGCAACAGTGTGCGAATTTGCTGGCCCGTAAATGCAAAAACTCCGCGTCGTACTGCTACGACGCGGAGTATACTTCATACTTCCATCAACACTTAAGCTTAAGCTTAGAATTCGCCGACGACATTTCGGTCGTTGCGCACCGAGATGTTGTAGCGAACTTCGTTGTCGATGTTTTCGCTGATAAAGCGAACCGAACCATCGCACAACGTTGCCTGAATACCGCCTGTGTGCAGGCTGCTTGGGCTCCAGTTTCGAACGTCACCATCACCGTACTGGTAAGCTGGATTCTTCAGGTTGATTGGATGTCGCATCGTGTGAACGGCTCCCAAAGCTGACGCCCAGTTGGCAACGTCGGCTGGTTTGTAGTTGAATTTAGCTCCGTCGCCACCACGCCAGTGCATTGACTCAAAGAACAATACCGTGTTGGAAGTACCGTCATTGATGTCACGAATACCTTTTGAACCACGGAACATGAACACTCCATTGATATTAGGATTGTCGTTATTCCATCGTTCGCTGATCCACGGTGTTCCGCTCGATCCACGCACAAATTTACCGTCGGCTGACGGAAACTCTGGCACGCGATCGCAGTCTTTCCAACCCGCCCAGATATGTCCCATGTTGCCGACGTAGTCCAGACCACCTGCAGGTCCTGAATAAGGAGCATTCCAGCCGCCGTTATCAGGTTCGACAATCTGTCCCGTTCGAATCGACCCCTGATCGTTCGACGGGCACAGGAATACACTGATTGGCTGCTCAGCCATTTTACGTGGCGAAGGTGTTGTACCAATGGTTCCCGTGTAGCCCATGCCGATATTTGGAGCATCGCCGTTGGCTACTGAAAAGTATTGGGAAATTTGGTTGTACAGGTTTGCCTGATCCATGTATGGCATAGCAGCCACGGTCCACGGCCATGACCCATTCTTGTAGTTTGGGTTTGCCGGGTCACCTTGAGTGTCGTTCTGGCCGTTGTACCAGTTCATTGGAAACTGGTTGTAGGTGTCGTGGTAGTTGTGAGCAGCCAGACCCAATTGCTTCAAATTGTTCTTACACTGTGTGCGGCGAGCAGCCTCTCTCGCCTGCTGCACGGCTGGAAGCAGCAGTGCAATCAAAATCGCGATAATCGCGATTACGACAAGCAACTCAATCAGAGTAAAAGCTCGTCGCTTGGAACCCAAACGTATCATGACAGTCATCCTCGAAAAAAAGGAACATAAATTCAGCCGAATGGCTGGATGAATTCCAAGCCTTAGCGGAAGCACAATCAATAGCAAAGTCTCTTGTTTCTTTGACAAATGCTAAAGCTCCGCAAGACCTGTGAAGGGCTTATGGAATTGCCAAATCAAACTCGTTTGATTTCTCTTCAACAGTGAACTCGAACGGGGTCGATTGCGCGCTTCCATAGTCTGCCGGAAATTTTTCACTTTTGGTTGTTTTCATTTCACCACGCTTACCAGTGCCACCTGAACGCTGCTGCATCATGGCTTCTCTGACGGAATCGTTGGACATATCAACCGGCCCACTTAACGCGGAAGCAGCACTATCCACCAAAAACACTTTGTGCTTGCCAGCAACTGCTCCCGCCTTGCCGGATTGTGCATTCAGCACAAACTTTCCTTCTTCGTTGGTTCTACCTGCCGATGCCGGTCCCGATTCTGGGGTGAAATTCACGTTTACCCCAGCAAGTGGCTGATTACCTTTGGTTAGCCTTCCAGTCACCGGATACAACGTCGGGCCATCAGAACCACCACATCCTGCAATCAGGACCAACGCCAGAGTTAGACAAAAACGATTCATGTAATTGCTCAAGAAAATAAGTGATTGAAGAAAACCTGAAGCTCTGCCTGATCGCAATAGCTCAACAACAGACCGGAATACCGGAGTCACTTCGCAATGCAACCAGGAAATTTTCTTTTCATTGTTAAGAAACAAATAACGCAGTTCAAGTCCAACCTGCCGGGTGTTCATGCAATAAAGCGACATTCCGACCAGAGCGAAACCCTGTGTGTTACCGTTGTGTACTACTTACTACATTTTATTGCAAGCAAATCATAAATTCGGAGCCTGAACCATCAAACAATTCGGCCCCGGCAAATACATCAGTATTCGTCATCGAACATATCCGTTTGCCACAAATTCATCAAAATGCCCCAAACTTCGATTGGATAATCAACCGCCAGCTGCGTGTTCAAGTGCCTCAACATTGTGGCTTTTACTCGCCATTTAAGGAATCTCAGCAAAAGCAATTTGTAGCGTGATGGACGGCGTTAAGAATTGAACCAAACAATCACACACCAGATCTGCTGGCCCGACCTCGGCTTAAGACCGTCCTGCCTGGCCCAGCCACGGTCATAAACACCGTAATGGCTGGCCCCCAGCCCAATGTCGGATTCGCCTTTATTCTGGTAGCGCTGCGGTGTTGATTGCCAACCGACTATCGAAAACCCTTGAACCTCCCAAAACTCAAAGCCAGAAGGTCCTGGCCAGGTTTATTTTGGAGCATTGAGACATTCCGCATGACCTGTTCACGGTGTGATTAAGAACGTTGCCGGACGCATTTGAAGGACGGGGGCCAAGTCACTTTCGTTCCGGAGGGTATCGCCGAAAAATTCCGTTGGCGATTTCCCAGTCACCGCATTGAATGGCATATTCAGCGATCTGGTTCAACAACCCGCGAGAAACCTCACTCACGTGCGGCAGACGTCGAATTTCTTCTGCCAGCTTGACTCCCACGGCGGCGATTTTTTGCAGCTCAGCCGCTTCTGGTAATCGATCGGTGGCACGGCAAACCAAGGCCAATTCGTTGCGACTTTGCCAACCCAACGGATGTAACTTAATCGCCTGCCTTAGCGCCTGCTCCGCCGTTTCCATGTCTCCGGCCAGTCTGGAATATTTCCCAAGCCACAGCCACAGCACAGGATCAACGATGCTTTCCGCGTTGACAGATGCCAGCAGGTCTTCAGCCGAATTCATATCGCCTTCTTCAATCGCAGCCTGCAGCAGCACATCCAGCAGCGGACTGGACTGCGGCAGTTCGTTGTGCAGTTGCTTAGCTGCAATCAAAGCACTTGCCTGTTTTGCCTTCAAAGATTCAGAAGGAGACGTCAGAAACAGGGCTCGCGTATTTCTGGCCACATGCACAGCATGAGCAACCTGCAGATCGACATTTTCTTCGGCACTGTCCAACCACCGAGCGGTAATCTGATCGCCGTCGCTAAAGCTCAACTCTTCCAGGCTAACCAGATAAACGTAGTGGTCCGGCTGGTCGGATCGCAATTCAATCGCAGCGGAAATATCTTCCAGCAGCCGGCTTCTTTGAAATGTCATGGCGTAAAAGAAAATCCGCGTGCGTCTGGCATCCGCAAATCGCTCATCAATTTCCAGCAGCTGGTCGGCCAGGCTCATGGCCTCAAGCGGTTTGTTGAGATACTGAAAGTTCACTTTCATCAATGCCGCTGCTGCGTCGAACCCTCTAGGGCCATCCAACGGGATTTTCTCGTAGGCACTTGCCGCTTCAGAGTGCTCATTCAAATGAGACCTTCCTTCCCCCAGAAGGAACCACGGCAACGGATCGCCGGGATCAACGTTGGTCCACTGACTGGCTGTCTCAACGACCTTCGTCCAGTTGCCGGACTTTTCAGCCTTGCGGCAAATTTCACGAAACCGGTCAACCGTTTCTGACAATTGCAACTGTCGATAAACGACAGCTGCAGCAATCATTCCAACGACCACAATCGCTGACAGCCACTTTGCTTTTCCAGGCTTAATCAATGGAAAAAACCTCCTGTAAGGCAGTGGTTGAAAATAGAACACCAAAGACGCGTAACGTTAGCCGAATTGCCGTTGCACCAGCTTACCGAAGTGCCGACGAACGGCGGGGCGTCAATCGCTTTTTCAGTGTTTCGGCAATCCTGGTCGCATTGCAATCTACGGCGTATTGCCGAATTCTGTTCAGCATTTCGACGTCCAGGTCCACGACCGTTGGCAGACGCAGTAATTGAGACCGAAGCTCGCGACCTTCGGCGGCAAGCCTTTGATGCAGTTCAACATCCGGAGACTGTTTTCGCCGCAGCAAATTGGCATATTCGTGGTGAGCCAGCGGACTAATCGGATGCAGACGCAGCGCTTCATTGATCGAAGCCTCCGCATCTTCAAGCTCATCATAAGTGGTGTGATACCAGGCTCGAAAAACCCAGACCATATGGTCGTTTGCAGCGGAGCCGTCTACCTGCTTCAGCAGTTCTCCCACTCGATCAACGTCAGCCGCCTGGTACGCTCGATACATTAAATATGTCAACAAAGTCGAATCGTGCGGCGCGGCTTCCAGGAAAAACTGAAGCTGTCTACTGGCTTCTTCATCCAATGCAATCGAATCGTCTGTTCTTGCACCATCCACGGACATCGCCAGCTTCATGGCTGTATGCACTCCAAGTCCGATTTTGAACCGAACTTCATCCGGACTGGATGCCAGCCAGCGACTGTTCAGGTCTGAACCGTTCGTAAACGAAAGCATGTCGGCCAACAACAGATACGCGTAGGATTCCCGGGGTTCAGCTCCCGCATCGATGGCTCTGTCAATCGCTGCGATTAATTCCGGACGTTGCAGGTTCATTGCGAAGAACGAAATAATTCGCGAATGAATCTCCAGAACTCTCGGATCCATCGCAATAATTTTTTCGCTGGTCTTCAATCCATCCAACGGACGGTTAAGTGCCGTCCATTCAAGGTTGGCTTTTTCGATCAATGCAAACAACACCTTGGGATCAGATTCGGGAACATGTCCCAGAAAGAACGCAAGGTCGTCCAGTTCGTCAAGTTCCTGAGAAGCTTCTGCGGCAAACCACCACGGCGCTCCGTCTTCCGGATTCCACTCGGCCCATTCTTCCGCAGTCTGCCGCATAAATCGCCAGTCTTCCTGGTCGCGAGCCTGCAAACATTTCTGGCGAAAACCTGACGTCTTGTATGCTCGTGCCGCCTGATAAGCTGGCCAGATGGCAAGAATTAACGCCACTGCAAGAACCCAAACCCATCGTCGAGACCGGGAAACTTTGGGTAGACTGGATTCCTTGACATCATCTGCTGACACTATTGATCGCCCTTGCTCAGCCGCCATAAAATGATCGTTCGCGGTCCGGTGGCCGTCAACGTTATTGAGCGTGTTTGTGAAATGAAAGCCCCGCGAAGTGCCCACGAGTTTACGGTACGTTCATAGCGGATTCAAGCTTCGAGTGACTGAGGCAACATTGCAGAAACACGCCGTCGCTGGCTGATGAAGAACGAAAAAGCCTGAATTCATGCCGCGGGGTTGGGCGGTTGAATTCAGGCTTTGAATTGGCAAGGACGTTTATTCTTGTCTGGCAACGTTAAGCGACGTGTGGTTCATCCGTCGCCAAAGTGCGACTATTTGCTGGCGGCGATTCTAATCAGATACCAACGATTGCCATCGTTGGCATCAACCGTATAGAAGTCCCGAGCGAAGCTGCCTGTGGCCGCAGATTCCAACACCGTGAGGCGAACCGTTTTACCCGATTGATTGACAGCCTGATAATCGCCAGCAGCGATGCCAGGTGGCAATGGCACGCTATCAACTTGAGTATCGCTTGCTGCATCAGCGACCCCGCCAGCATCAGCCTTCACACATTCAACCGGCGTAGACTGTGATTGAACGATTGTGTCGTGAGTTGACACGGTGGTCATCACGGTTCTGTTGTGAGTCAGCTGATCGGAAGCGGCAACTTCGCCATCCGGCTGCTGAGCCAACGCCAGCATGGAAGCGGCTTGCCTTTCGTCACGACGCGCCAAAGCGGCCTGCATCGCAGTCTGGTCGCCGTCCCACGCAGCCATAAACAGGCCCGTCACCAGAACCAAAAGTAGAACTCGAGCATTCATCACTAAGTTTCCTGACCACTTTCAAAACTGTAACCCCGTTGGAGTCTTTCTCCAAAAATAATGCGAGCACGGTGCAGGCATGTATTCTGAGCGACAACGGAGCGTTTCCGAGCGGTAGCTCGAATGGGCTGCGGGCCAGCCCGCGTTAAGTCCTATCGACTTTGTCGCCTTGGCAACTCTGGCAAATTCTGCTGAGCCTGACGAACACGTTTGTTACGCAAACCATTCTGCCAACATCGTCGATTGTGACGATTATTCACCACCGCCAAATTATGTGATGAAAGCCAATTTTGTTTCCGCCGGAATCCTTCACTGACACCAGAACACCGCTTCAAAATGAAGCCTTCACGATTCAGCAGAAGCATCGACTCATCACTGAACGCGTTTTCGCACAATGACCTTTTGCGGAATAACGACAGTTTCGGTTTCGACAGAAGCCTCGTGCACAGCCGGGGCGACTGTTCTTGCGGTTTGATGTTGTGAATGCATCTGCAGACTCATCAGGTCGATAATTGGCATCGGCTCACTATTGGGTGCGGCAGCTGGTGGTGCAGACGGTTCGAACAGAGTTCCCTTTAGAGCGTCAACTTCTTGCAGAATGTCCGACATGGGCTCGACGGTTGGCAGAGTCGCTTCATTCATTTCCACGGCCGGCAACGGCACTGATTCTGGCTGTAAAACTTTTGTTGGTGGCGGTTCGACCAGCTTGCCCTGTGGTGGAACAACCGGGCGACCGTTTGCCGACGGCTGTGTTTGTCGTGGTTTTGGCATCGGTGCTGCCGCTTCATCGTCGAACGCTGGCGGCGCCGGAAGTGGAGCTGGTGGAGGCACAACGGCATTTTCCTGTGCATCCGAAAATTCAACAGAAGAACGAGCATTCATCGGCGACGAATCAACAGACATCCGTTCTCCGTGATTCTGACAGCTGCACTGCCCGGAAGAACTGTATGTCGCTGAGCTGTTGGAAAAATCAACGGCGGAATACACTGATTGCGGAGCCGCACAGGTGCTGCCTTCATACATCTCCAGCGGTGCGGCACAACTCGGTGCGGCACATGAAGGTTCAGCAGCACAACTTTCGCACGAACCGCACTGATGGCAATCACCGCAGCTTCCGCACTGGCAACCGTAAGAACGAGAAGACGCTGTTGCCAAAGAATAGTCTGTCAGGCACTGCGAATATTTTTGAGTGATCGGCCAATCCAATTTAACAGTTGGCGGCGCAACTCCTGGAGACAAACGAGGTATCCGAATCTTCTCTTTGAAGATCTGTCGGCGCGACGGCGTCGGCATTGTGGGCAGAGAAGCAGTTCGCTGAATTGACTGCCTGCCTGTGTAAGCGACAGGTTGATAGGCGACAGGCTTATAGGCAACCTGTTGATAAACCGCCGGAGCATAGGCATTAGGAACGCCAATATTCACTGGCGTGCAGTTCGTTGCAGGATAATTCACGGCGGCGCAAGGAGAATAACAGCGGGGCGGCGCGAAGCAGCAGCACCCGGATGCAGACAAAAAAGTGATCGCCAGCAGGATCTTGTATGAACCAGGCATAATCGTTCTTCCGAAGCGGCAGGGCCGCAATACTTCCCGAATTTCCAGCGGCATGGTTGTGAGAGCAGCAGATTGAAATTCGGCCGCTAAACCAGCACTAGCATTCATGAATGTCGGTGACTTCTCGCCAGAAAATCTGCGCGTGAAGCTGGACCGTCATTGGAAATGATCGGATGTGAAGATGCGCAAGCTTTAACGATTTTTCCAATTCTCCCGATTCTGGCGGTTGATTTCGGAACGACCGCCGTCAAACCTTTCAATTCGACTCAAGAATCTGCCGGTGACCGTCTTGAATTCAGCCCACCTGAACCAAACAACCACCCGCAAATGCGGCAGGAGCCTGAAACCTGGGATTCACTGAACCAACTCGCCCTGCAGCGGTTTTCCTCAAAAGACACGGTGATCTTTCGCTATACGAAAACTCGCACAGGTTGACTTTCGTACAGCGAACGAGCACGAACTTCCTCCGCATTCAAAATCGTAGGCTGCTGCAAACGCCGCAATCCTTGGCGTTGAATTTTAAGCGATAGCCAATTCACAATTGCGACGCCCGCAGAATACGGTCACGCCTTGTGTGATATGAAACACCAAACATGAATCCTCCACGCCTTCAAAATAGGCTGGCTGTTCTTAATTCGTTACAGAATGGGCTGCCGGTTGTTTCGTCTGAATTTCGGATCGAACTGGTCAGCCCTTCAGCTCGAGAATTGACTGGCTGGAATCAGCAGGATGCCGTTGGCCAGAAGGTAGAAACGGTTTTTCGGATTGAGGGCGTTGATGATCTGCCACAGTTTCTGGCGCAGCTGTCTGAGCCCCTTTCTGTTCAGGACGCAGTGCTGCTGTGCAATGATGGCAGACAGCGTAACATCCGTTGGAATGCGACTCCCATCCAGTACGAACAGTCTTCAGAAAGTGAATTCGTAATTGTTTTCTACGAAATAACTCAGGAAAAGTATCTGACGCAGCGTACCGAAAACTTCGATCGCATTCAGTCGCTGGGAATTCTTGCGGGAGGCATTGCTCATGACTTCAACAATAACCTTGCCGCAATTCAGGCATCCATCGATTGCGTCACATCGGTGGATGCCCCCACAGAACTCCAATCGCTCAATATTACTCGCCGGGCCTGCATGGAAGCTCGCCAGCTGACTCAACAGCTGCTGGCGTTTTCCAAGGGTGGAGTCCCCGTGCGAAAGCCGCATCGCATCGAAGATATCCTGAGACTTCCGCGGCGCTGTCGTCGTCCGGCAGGCGACTTGGTATCAACTGGCAGGTCAGTATGAATCTGCCACTGGTGTTGGTTGACCCAGGCCAGATGACTCAGGTGTTCAACAATATCATTCTAAACGCCGTGCAATCTGCGCTTCCACAAACGGAACCAACGGTCGTTATCACGGTTGATGAAGTGTCCAGCGCAGAAGCCGACCAATATCCTGGTAAGCCCAACCTGGAAGCTGAACATTCCCTGATTCGAGTTGTCATTTCAGACGACGGTCCAGGATTTGCGCCCGGCATTTTAGGCCGAGTCTTCGAACCGTATTTTTCTGCTTCTCCCAACGGTTCAGGGCTGGGCCTGACCAGTTCATTCTTTATTGTTCGTAATCGCCAGGGAGACATCCGCGCGGCCAACAGTGCTGACGGAGGTGCTAAAGTGACAGTGCTGATCCCCAGTATCGCGACGAATCCAGCAGCTCCGCCAATGCCAGCCCTGAACGCTTCAAAACAACAATACCGAGTGCTGTTACTGGATGATGAAGACCTTGTACGCGACAGCATCGCGATGCTGCTGAAAAGTCTGGGCCACGACGTGGTTGAAACCAGAAATGGAGACGAAACGCTTACCAAAATGCGGGAGGAAACACTTAACAGCAGCAGTCGCTGCCAGGTGGCGTTGCTCGATCTAACAATGCGATATGGCCGAGGCGGTGCGGAAGTTGTTGAGGAACTTAAACAGCTGCTGCCTGAAATTATCTGTGTCGCAATCAGCGGATACAGCGATTGCCCCGTGATGGCTCAGCCGCAGAAGTTCGGCTTTCACGCAGTTCTAACCAAGCCGTTTTCCAGAAAAGAACTGGAAGAACTTTTTGCCACAGTTGCCGCCTGTTTTCCAGGGTAACACAGGTCGCCTGTTAGCGGTGTGCCTGTCTATGTTTCTCTGCAGTGCCGTCACTCTGCCGCCGCGCACGAAAAAAGGGGCGTCGGATTAGTGACGCCCCTTTTTTGTGATCTTGTCACAAGCTGTTTCTTATTTTTTTAGTCGCTGAATTCTGGTCGGCGACCGTTCAGCTGCTCTTTCAGTCGGTTCACGATGCTGGAATGCATCTGACTGACGCGAGATTCTGAAAGTCCCAGAGTTGATCCGATTTCTTTCATCGTCAACTCTTCGTAGTAGTACAAAATGATGATCAATCGCTCATTGCGATTCAGGCCTTTGGTGACCACTTTCATCACGTCCAGTTTCTGGATACCGCCCGTTGGGTCTTCACCCTTGGCGTCTTCCAGAACATCGACTTCACGAACATCTTTATAGCTGTCCGTTTCGTACCACTTCTTATTCAGGCTGACAACGCCGATTGCAGACGCTTCCGACTTGTGCTTTTCGAATTCCTGAATCGTGAGACCCATTTCATTCGACAGCTGCACGTCAGTTGCAGGCAGACCGGTTTTAGCGATGACTGCCTTGCGAGCTGCTTCCAGCTTGCTGGCTTTGCTGCGAACCAGACGAGGAACCCAGTCCATCGTTCGCAGCTCGTCAAGCATTGCACCTCGAATTCGAGGCACACAGTACGTCTCAAACTTTACGCCGCGTTCCATGTCGAACGCTTCAATAGCGTCCATAAGTCCGAATACGCCTGCAGAGGTCAGATCGTTCAGATCCACGCCTTCAGGCAGTTTCGCCCAGACACGTTCTGCGTTGTATTTCACAAGCGGCAGATATCGTTCCATCAAGCGATTTCGCAGACTTTGGTTGGACTGGTCCGCTTTGAACGCAATCCAGACATCTACGATGTCTTCGCTGATCTTGGTAGCCATTCAATCCTCCATGACGAACAACAACTGTTTATTCGAATGAGTTGCCGTGTCGCTACTCATCGGTCCAAACAGCCTCACGGGTTCAGCAGAATCGTTACAAAGCAACCAACAGCAGGTTAATTTTCTGTTCACACTTCGTCCCGCGAAGAAGTGTGAAGAAACCAGTTCTGGTGACTCTGCGATTTTGCAGATCTCGAAAGGTACGCGTGCTCGTTAAGCTCCCACAGGTTCTGTAATTTTTCGATCAAGACCAGATTTCGCAATTGGTCATTGCGACCCGCTTTCTGATTTCAATCATTCTCAAACGCTTCCATGCGTTTGAAAAAGTTGCACTGAATTTCAGACGTCCATCTGTTGGACAACTGAAGCTGCATCAGCCCAGCTCACAATCAAATTTTGATTCATTCAAGCCGTCAGCGACTGCTTGAATGCTTCTGCGATTTGCTTGCGAGGACGGTTGATAATGCAGCTGAAAAGTGGTCGCAATAGCGATGGACCGAACAATTTCCAGCTTTTTTGTGTCAGGCAATGGGTTCGGCAAATTCAACCGGACACAGCCCGTCGCCTCGGCAGAAACAAACCTCCCGTTAATAATTGACACTCATTTGACACTTTGCAGATGCACTTTCTGCAGGAACACGAGCTCGTGGAAAGGTTCCAGTTGCGTTCGTGTCGTCAAATGAAGCAGCCTCAATTCGCCGAAAACTCGCGATTCATGAAGCTCGCGGTTGCCGCTTGTGGCTCACGCAAAGACACAGATCCAAAGATCCTGGACCGGTCGCCTGCTGAATTCCAATGACAGCAAGGCCCCCATTGCGTGTCAGGACGACAATGGCGTGTGATTGTGTCTTTGGCTGAACAATTAAGCCCCAGTGTCAGGGACGCGGGCTTCTAAAGCACGTTCTCAACGATCAATCTTAAATCGCAAACGACTTCGACGCGGCTTTCCCTGTGCCTCACAGGCCAGGAACTGAAGGTCTGGCTTACCGGGGCGGCGGTTTGATCAGGAAACGTATTCCGCCATCGTTCCCGTATGGCAGGTATCAAAGTTGCGACCGTCACGAAGAAGGACGCCCACAGCCGGCGCCGAGCATAAATCGGGGCAGCGCGCAAAAAGGAAGGAGTTCGTTTCCGAAGAAACGAACTCCCTGATTTCCTTTGGCCGGTGCGGCAATGCGGCCGTGAAGCTTGTTCACAACCAGCGTTCCGCGTTTTTTCAGCCGACAGCCAGCGCCTCGAAAGGCAGCTTGACTTATGTCAGGTAGTTGCCAACTTCCTGGAACTTGCTGTTTGCACTGCTACCGATTGTTGAAATCGCAGTCAAACATACAACGATGATCAGAGCCAGCATTACTGCGTACTCAACTGCAGTTGGGCCGTCTTCAGAAACCAGGAACTTCTTTACGCTCTTTGCGAAATTTTTCACGTTAAATACCCCCAAAGGAAATCATAGATGAGTGACAGTCGGGACCCCTCCTGACTGCCAAAACTTGGCCTCGCAAAAAAGAATTGCGATGACCGATTGGCTTGCTTGCTTGCTTGCTCGCTCGTTAGTTTGAGTGAACAACGGAAACTTAGGTCACAGATTTCGATGGGCAAATATTTTCCGAACAAAAAATTTAGACCGCTTATATCGCCGGGAAATCACGGCCAGACCGCTAAACAATCTCCCCCTGGAAGTGCCCGATTAAGCCGCTCATTGCTCTGACGCGTTGAATCTATATCTCTGGAGTGCTTCGACTTGTCGAAGCTTACTCTTATCGACGGTCAGGAAATCGGAAAGCGTGGCGATTTGAGGTGCTGCTTTTAACGAAAAACGGTGACGAATCACCGCACTCCATAGATTCACAAGCTCGCGGCGAAAGACGAAACCAGTGCTCGCCGCATATTTCGACGCGTTGAGGCAGGTTCCTGCCGGGGATCTTTCGCGTGACGCAGGTGGAGCGTGATGACCAATTTCAGCCGCTTGCGCAGACAAAACTGCTATTGGCGGTGATGCGATTTCATAAACGCAGCAACTTCGCGTTGTATCAGTCGTCCGGAATTCGCCATCAGATCGTTGTGGCCAGTTCCTGGTAGGATCACCCACTTTTTCGCAACGCCCGTTGCCGACTTTTCCGGAGCCGCAGCGAACAGCGTCTGCCCCAGTTTCTGCTTCACAACCCGATCCATGTCGCCGTGCAGCATCAGGATTGGACACGAAATCTTCGGAATACGCTTGTCTGAGGGATATCGATCAACCAGCACAGCACCCACTGGAAGCCACGGATAAAGGCTGGCTCCCGTATCGACCATCGATGAAAACGTTGAGACCACAAACATGCCAGCGGGAACCTGCTTCGCTTCGCACTGTTTTGCCGTGAGATAAACGGCTGCAGCGCCTCCCAACGATGTTCCGGCGATAAAAATGTCCTGCGGTTCATAGCTGAGCGTTTTTGTGGCGTATTCCCATGCAGCATCGCAATCCATTTCGAGCCCCGATTCGGTCATCGTGCCGTCGGAATCTGCATAGCCGTGATAGTCAATGGCCAAAACGTCCGCTCCAGCACTGGCGATGATTTGGTACCACGAAGTCCGCATCGCTCGATTACCCGCGTTGCCGTGGAAATAGATCACCAACGGCCTTCCGCCGGTTTCGATGCTGTTCATTCCTGACTTCTGCTGCAACAGCCACCCTTTGATGGCGACGCCATCTGCAGTTGTCAGACTCACGTCTGTTGCCGCAGGAAACAAGTGCATGGTTTCGCGAAAACGGGCAACCGTTAACGGGCCGGTTTTAACCGGGTGATACAACAATTTGCGTTGGAAGAAGCCGAGCAAGATGACTACCAGTGTATAAATGACCAACATTGAGCGTAAAAAACGCTTCATGGAATGTCCCCAGGTCTTTTCGGACGTTGATTCGGGATCTGAACTCTTTATCGCAACCACGTGTCAGCCTTGAGTCTGGATTTGTGAAATTGCAGCGGTTGAACGGCCCCGTCGGAAAGGACGTTAACATGTTTTGGGTGTCAGTAACATGAATTGGATTAAGGGATCCGGGGTTAAGTCGTTCGGGGTTCGGGGCAGGTTTGATTCGTGACAGACGTAAAAAGCCCTATGTTCGGAAACTTCGGCAACATCTGAAATGTCGCTCCAGCCTTCGCAGCTGAATGTCGCGGAACGTCCGAATTGTAATTGCAGCCGGTTTCCACAGACAATTGATGTAGACTTTTTGCAACATCCACTGGTTGCGCTGCGCAATCCGACTGCTTCCTCACATCAGCAAAATTGATTCACGCGTCTCATGCCAGTCGTTTTGGAAAATCCTGAACACGACTCAGAACCCAGCCCAAAGCCAGCCGCTTTGCCGGATGCTTCTGTGCTGGAGGACAAAACGCCGGAATGGTGTCGCATGTCTGCGCCGGCCACTGGATTTCTGTTTGGGCTGGGACTGATCTTAGTCGTGCTGTTTGCAAATCGCCCGCTATGGCATTCGGACCTGTGGGACCATATCAACTACGGGCAATATACAATCGATTCCGGTTCCATACCGAATACGGAACCACTATTGCCTCTGGCGGAAGGTATGCCATGGGTGCCAACCGCCTGGCTATCGCAGGTTTCGATGGCAAAGACGCTCAGCATAAAAAACCTGGGGCTTCCCGCTTTGCAGTTTGGACACGGTTTACTGGTGATTGCCTCACTAACGGCCGTTGGCCTTGCCATCGTGCGGAAGTCTCATTCTGTGCTGTTCGCAATGATCGGCTATCTGGTCTTTCTGGCGGTTAACTGGCATCAGTTTTTGATTATTCGCCCGCAAACGGTGGGAGTCGTCTTTTACGCGATTCTGATCTGCGTGCTCACAACCAATACAATTCGCCGCAGGTTCGTGTGGTTTGTTCTGCCAATGATGTTTAACGTGTGGGCAAACAGTCATGGTTCGTTCGCCATGGGACTGGCCATGATGGCCGTGTATGCCGCTGGGCGTGTGGCCGACATCTGGCTGCAAACCAAATCGCTGAAATTGGCGATCAACAATCAAACCAGCATCCGGCTTGTTCTGTTAACTCAGCTGTGTGCGATTGCCGCATTGGTGAATCCGGTCGGTCTGGAAATTTACGCCGAAGTCTTGCGAGTCGGTCGTCACCCGAACATCACTTCGATGTTTGAATGGGCTCCGCTGACATTGCGAATGCAACAGGGACAGATGACAGCAGCTGCCTGCGTGCTTCTGTTCTTGTTGTTGCAAGCGAGCCCTCGACGGCTAAGAATCGACGAACTGGCCGCGTTGCTGGTGACTGGTGGCATGGCACTGTGGTCTGCCCGAATGCTTAATTGGTTCGCTCCAATTGTCGCGATTTCCATCGGCGTTCATGGCGCCGCAGTCTGGCGAATGCTGCGCAACGTGAAACTTCCTCAACCACCAGCCAATCGCAGCGGCTTATGGACGGTCGTCAGTCTTGGACTGTGCTGGATCTTCTTCGGTTTTACCGCATTGGGCACTCAGACGATTCACGGAAAAACTCCCGATGTAAGACGATCCGTTTCGCGATCGACGCCCGTAGAAACGGGCAGATTCTTATCCGAACACGCCGAACTTCCGCCTGGAATCGCGTTCGTTCCAGCAGAATGGGCGGGCTATCTGATGCATGTCGGACCACCCAGGTTTGCGCCGATGGTCAATCTTCACGTGCACGTTATTTCAGCCGAAGTCTGGAACGACTATCTGCGAATCTTAAACGGATCATCAGACTGGGACGGACTGCTGGACCGCTACGGAATCAACCTGCTGGTGGTCGATGCCAGCCGTCAGACGGTGTTATTACGTCTGCTGCGAAACAGCGACGAATTTGTTCGCCGGTACGAAGACAACCAATCAGTGGTGTTCGAGCGCAAAGAAGCGGTGCGATAGATGAACACCAACACTTACACTAAAGCCCGGCGGATTGGCTGGAATACTGTTGGCGTTGTGCAGCTGGTATGCGTTGTTGCATTGGCGGTCGGCTGGCTGCTGCTGCCCCGTCACGCTCAGCAGCGAATTCTGGCTGACGTTGAACACGTTCGCCCACACACAGACGTCACATTCATCAACAAACAACCAGCAACGATCGCTCCACTGTACAACGACGACAGCGTCGTGACGGATGCTGAGCTTGCGGCTGTCATTGAAAAAGTTGTGCCACGATTCAGCCGGAAAAAACTGCGGCCAAACTATGTGGAACATGCATTACGAATCTGGCATTCCAAAATCGAATTCGCAAAGCCCGATTTAGTTTCTGGCCCACAGATGGTGGACTACCTCACCGATTCTGCCGCGTATGTAGATTCATGGGGGACGGACGCTGCGCCGATTCTGGAATCGGTTGACGAAGGAATTCATGTTCGCTGGGGCAAGGATGGATCGACAAGCGTGCATCACGACCATCTGCTGGCTTGTCTGGCAGAAGCGGGCGTAAGCCTTGATCAACCAGTGTTCACGATTTCGAAACGCAGCGACGTGCAGCAGGTACTTGCTCAAGCATTGCGAGACTTTCGGCTGGACGAACGTGAAACCGAATGGTCTGTAATGGCATTCGCACTATATCTGTCGCCTCAACAGACGTCTGAATGGCACAACGCGGAAGGACGATTGATTACCTTCGACACGTTAGCTCACCGATTGATGCGGCAACGGCGAAGTCAGGGAGTTTGCCTGGGAACTCACCGAGTCTATTCCTTAATGGCGTTGCTGCGTTTAAACGAAGATCATGGCGGCCAGCTGATCAGCTCGGAAACCCAGGCATCCATCAGTCAGTTTCTGCATCAAACGAAGGAATTGCTAATCGCATCACAAAGCGAAGACGGTTCGTGGCCTCCCAACTGGCACGACGGAGTTCACGCGACTGAGCGACGCGATCCTGATGAAAAGCTTTATCGCCGAGTCATCTCAACCGGCCATCATCTGGAATGGCTGGCCATCGCGCCCGTGGAATTTCACCCGCCTCACAATCAAATCGTGCAGGCGGCCCGCTGGGTGATCGACAATACGCAAAACACCCCACAGGACGTGATTGACGCAAATTACACCTATTATTCGCACGTCGCCAACGCTCTGGCATTGTGGCGAGGCACAAATTTGTCCGGTTTTTGGACGAAATGGCCGGCCAATTCGCTACAGGAAGAAGCTCAAAACAGGGAATTCACTGGAAAAACAGTCGACAATCCTTAACAATCCACGGAGCTTCTAAAGCCAGGACGCACCCTAAACAGTTCGCCGCCGCCTCAAAGACTGAGGTTACAGCCACATGGTCATCGAAACACCCCAACCATTTCAGCTTTTAATAGCCGACGACAGTCGCGGTTTTCGTGAAATTCTGCGCGAGCTGTTGGAACCTCGTTTGCTGGTTTGTATTCACGAAGTGGAATCAGGCGAAAAAGCCGTTGAGTATTCTCAGGAATATCACATCGACATTGTGCTGTTGGACATGCACATGCACGTGATGACCGGTCTGGAAGCCATGAAGCTGCTGAAGGATCTGAACGCCAACCGCCCCTGCATTCTGATTACGTCTGACGCTAACGATGCGTTGCGGCGAGACGCTGAAAAAGCGGACGCATATTCCGTACTAAGCAAACCCGTGCATCGTCAGGAACTTTGCACCACCGTCTCGAATGCCCTGGAACACGCGTACAACGACCCTGGACTTGGCGTTTCCGCGTAACGCAGTACAAAAGTGTCAGGCGCTGGCTGCGTTCCAAAATCGGCAGACCTGCCGACTCCGTCCACAGACTAAACTTCCAGCCACCGCTATTACAGCAGTGTACCTTTTCTGGTGGGCGTTTCTGACTCGTGCGAACCAGCCTGCATAGTCCGGTTGGCGTTTCCCCGGCCACAAGTCAGCCAAATTTGCTGTAGCCGATTTGCAGCGTTTGCCTGCCTATGCGGGAATTCTACGGCGGTTTTGACGGCAACTATACGCCTGGGCGCGGTTGTAGTGTCTCCAACGCGCGTGACGTTCGTCCGATTTCTTCCCATGTCGACCTCTGGGAGGCCGCTATCGGTAAACGTGAACCTGGGGCGATTGTCTTTCCGATCACACAGATACGGGCCCGAACAGTACGTCTGTTAAGCAGACGTATTCCATTGGCAAGGCAGCTAATGGTGAGTTCTCTTGAGTGAGCTATTTAACAAAATACTCAGACAGCTCGACGTATGGAGACGGAATAATGAACAACGGTATAGTCATATCTTCACTAACCCCTACAAGCTGGCGAACCCGCTTGACGGTTGTGACGTGCGCAATGGTGTTGGCTACCACGGCCATCTCTTCCAGCAGCGCTCAGGATTCTGAACGATACCGCCCCAACACGCCTTCCGTCACGCGAAACCATCGGCACCAACTTCCGTACATGCCCGCCAATCCTGTGGAAGGTTCGTACGACGTATTGGTGGATCAACTGAAAGGCGTCATGGTTCTTGCACATGCAGACCGCCTGCAGGATCCAATTTCAACGTTCGATGGCCTTCGTGTCGACCCCGCCGCAGACCTGCATGTTGCTCGCGAAGATCTGTTTCGCGAAGCCGTGCGTTCTTACATGGACCAGCCGATCACGCTGCACATGCTGAATCAGATGGCCTACGACATTGTCCAGGTTTATAAGCGATTCGGGCAACCGGTTGTTGATGTCACAATTCCAGCCGGTCAGGATATTACCGACGGCATCGTACAGATTGTCATCGCAGAGTCCCGCATAGGTGCCATCCGCTACGAAGGCAATTGCTGGTTCAATGACTGCACCTTACGACAACAGTCGTGGATTGCGCCCGGTCAAAGAATTTACATGCCGTGCCTGCATCAGGAACTGCAATGGTTCAATCGAAGCCCGTTTCGCAGTGTTGGAATGAGATTTGAACCGGGCACCGCAGAAGGCACAACAGACGTTGTCTACGAAGTCTGCGATCAGCAGCCCGCTCGATTTTTCATGGGATACAACGACAGCGGCCCACGCGTGACCAGTCGAGAACGCCTGCTGTTTGGATTCAACCTTGCAAACCTGGGCGGACACGATCGTCAGTTGAACTACCAATACACAACGGACGCCAGGTTTAGCGACACGATAGAAGTTCACTCGCTAAGCTACGAAATGCCGATTTTCGAAAACCGTGACACGTTCACGTTACTGGCCAACTTTGGTGAAGTTGATACCGTAGTCGACGTTCCGATGGCAGCTCGACAAAACAGTAGTGGCCATTTCTGGCAGGTCTCCGGACGCTACAACCACACGCTGTGCGAAGACGAGTGCCAGCTGGACACATTAACTCTGGGCTTTGACTTCAAAGGTGCCAACAACTTCGCAGACTACGGATTGTTTCCGGCAACGTATTCCGGCCCGGAAGTGCAGGTGTTCAACCTGATGGCTGGCCTGTCCAGCGAACAGACGTATTCTGACGGAACGACCCGCTATGCGATTGACGTATTTGCAAGTCCGGGAGGCCTGCTGCCGAACAATCACGCTCGTGATTTTAAGCAGGTGCGTTCCAATTCTCTGGCAACCTACATGTATTCGCGAGCTACTTTGGAACGCGTTTACGACATCGATTGCCGCAACGACTTTGTCGTGCGTGCCACGGGGCAACTGGGAAGTGGACGCCTGCTGCCCACAGAACAACTTGGTTTTGGTGGCTATAATTCGGTCCGTGGGTACGACATGAGAACCCTGAACGGCGATCACGGCTACTTTGTGAACCTGGAATATCGCACAAAGCCGTGGAAGGAATGCTGCAACGGAAAACTGAGCAGCCTGACCTTGCTGGGATTCAGCGACTTCGGGCAACAGTTCAATTCCGGCAACGATATCAATCAACCAGACAAAGAATTTCTGGCCAGCGCCGGTGCAGGACTTCGATATGCTCTGGATCCCAACTGCTCAGTTCGTCTGGACTATGCCGTGCCGTTCACGTCCGTCAGAGGCGACCACAAAAACGAAAGCGGACGAATCCACCTGGGTGCCATACTGTCGTTCTAACCTGGCACTACGCACTGGCCCGGCGAGGCGCGAAGCCGGTGCTGGAATCGAGTTTTTGAATGCGAGCTGACATGACTTCCAGAGTGTCGGCGATGAGCTTTTGTTGTTGAACGACGCTGTTAAGCACTTCGGTCAACGACTCCAAACGAATGCGACTGGCTTCGTGGTGCTTTTGCAACAGCATCGTAACCTGCTGCAGGTCAGAAGGACCGCTCGCTTTTGCTGCTTCCTGACTGGCCCGAGCATTTTCAGCGACCGCTTTTAACAGCTCAACAACGCCGTCGTCGGGAGTGTGTGAAAGGTCTTCAACAAGAGCGATCTGCTCGCCAATGCGATCCAGAAGCCGTTCCATGTCAGATATGTCAGCAGCTGGTTCGTCGCAAAACGCAAACGAATCTTCATCCAGAGTAATTCGGTCTTCTGCCGCCGCCAGCCGGAACAGCAAAGTGTGCCCGGCGATTTCGATCATGTCGCCATCAGCCAGCAGACACTGTTGTGTGGGCGTACCGTTGATCAACAACTGCGGACGTGTATGAGCACAAGTGAGATTGATGGAGTCTCGTTCAACATGCAACCGCGTATGAACTTCAGGAATGTCGCGATCGCCGAAACGCAGATTGCACTGTGCTCCACTGCCGATCAAAAATTCCCCAACAGTAATGGGTTCAACTGGATGGCGTCCGGCAGCCGAAGCGACTCGAAAATAGCCGACCGTGTCTTCCGGATAGATTTTACCTGAGTAATTCAAGACGCTCTCCAGTATCGAATTCCGCAATTCAATGACGCGACGGAGTCTGCGCGCCGTGATGCAGCATGGCTTCACTTTGAAGAATCGACTGCCGTCACAATCGGCCTGAGCCGTATTTTAAAAATTAAGTAAAGTTTTGCGGCTGCAACGAATTCGACAGCGAAGTGCAGTGCAGACATCAACCGTTGTATACGGTTGTCACCACCCGAGTTACGTTAAGCGGCAAACCCTGGAACAAGCAGATTTTGCCGAACTTGCGAATGTGTCCGGAAATCCCTAACAAGGGCTTCGCCCTTGACCTATTGGCGTGGTTGGCTGGAAGACATGGGACGTTCGAATCGCCGAGACGCTCCGTTGTCGGTACGACCAACACGCGCGCACCGATCGCGCATCATTTTGAGTAAGAATCTGATAATGGCTGTGCCCAACGCCGTGAAAGGTTTTGCGTTGGACTGTACAGTCGTTTAACCCGTGGCCTTCGACCACGGGTTAAACATGGAAATGATCCTTCACCGCGTTGGAAGGAAACGCTGCCCGCTATTTGCTTGACAGGTCAAAGTTGAACTCAGTTGCTGACGCGGACACGTCTGCTTCAAGCTCTGACTTCTTGTTGTACTTTTCAGGAACAAGTTCCATCGCTTTCGTTGGAACTTCGGCTCCCTTACCGTCCGCTTCAACTTCCCCATCTTCTTCTTCTTCTGAATCGTTCAGACCCAGAATTTTGCGAGTCGTGCTGATCCGGACGACCTTTTTCCCGGGTACGACACCGTCCTGGTTTGTGTCCAGTCGCAGATAGTAATTTCCGCTGGCATCAGACTGACCGTACGAAAACTGGCTGGTTTCAGGATCTTCGAATGTAATCACGGCTCCCACAAGTGGAGTGCCATCCAGATTGATCGTGCCGGTTACGTTAACAAGGTCCAGCTTGGAATAGTCTGCGCTGGGAGCAGTGCTGCAACCCGCGACAAGCAGCAACAGGGCTACCGCAAACGTTGCACGAATCCGACCATCGTCGAAAAAGAAAGTATCGATGTTAGACATTTGTTTCAGTTCTGAAATTGGTTTCATTTCATTGACGTCATTGCAAAATGACCACTGGACAATTCCAGTGGTCGCAATACTCTGAAGGAAGCACTCGCCCGCAGTCTTCGCTGTGCGGCAACAAGACTCAGGCAACATTGGCCAACAAACGCCCCTGCCAGCCTCGACGCTGAATCAGTTCCCAGAGCGACAAAGCAGCGGCTCCAGCGTCCCACGTTCTTCCGCATGCCACGCCACCGGTTCAAGGGGCGAAGCCCTTGTTAGTATTCCCCGACAACTTCGCCACCGCCGATTGAGCCCAGCGAACGATAGACGTTGATGTCAATGTTTTCGGAGATGAAGCGAACTGAACCATCGGCGAGCGTAAAGTTGGCTCCACCAATGTGATAACTGCCAAAGCTTAGTTCTGCCAGAACTCCCGGGATGGATGGATCCAGGCGAGAATTGATTTTCGAGAACGCTGAACCAAGACCTTCAGAGTATTCCGTACCGCCAAGGTCACCCGGAATGCAGTCCCATCCACCGGTTGAGGGTGCACCGAATTGCCAATAGTCCATCCCCTGACCGTCACGCACATACGAGGGATCGGTGTAAGACTCTCCAACCATCAAAGTTGACGAAGTACCATCGGTGATGTCGCGGATTCTTGTGCTGCTGCAGCCGAAGAAGATTCCGTCCAGCCCTTTTTGTTGCTCCAAGGCCACCTTCGGTGAGTACGCTGCGGGGATTGTGGAAAGGTCATCAGAAATCGCATTCGATCCAGACACGGCTCGATAGCTAACCGGAACGCGCCCGACAATTCCGTTGTTGTCAATGTGTTCAGGTACGGCCATGCTGGCACAGCGAAACGCTGAAATCAGAGTGCCGCACGCGATTTCATTCGCTGCACCCGAATCCCAGTTGCCTGGCCCCGATTCCTGGAAGACAAATGTCTGGTACAGATTGGCCTGTTCAATTTGCGGCAGAATCATGGCTGACCAAAGCGTTTCGCGTTCATCAAAACCGAACGGGAACGTGCCCACGGTGTCGTGATAGTTGTGCATCGCCAGCCCCAGTTGCTTCATGTTATTTTTGCACTGCGTTCTGCGAGCTGCTTCGCGAGCCTGTTGAACGGCGGGCAGAAGCAAGGAAATCAAAATGGCGATGATCGCAATCACAACCAATAGTTCGATAAGTGTAAAACCTCGAACCTGTCGACGGTTGACGGTGCGTTTCAGTGGACTGAATGCCGTTGCGGAGGAATCAAATTTATGAGCTGTGGTCATTTTCTTTTCTCTGTCTACGACGCCGAACTTGATGGTTTGGCAGTACAACATGCCGGAAACCAGCAAAGCCATTCACGTGCTTTGCGATACCGGTGTAAGGTCGCGACAAGTGTTAAGATTCCTGGAAGACTTCAGGAAAATATGACTCAGGAATGCAGGATCAAAACCGCTCAGATACTCCAATTGTGGCGGCCCACATTTTTTTATTGGGCCCGACTTCACCATTTACATCAGGGGGAGCTCACTGCGTGGTTGCAGGCTTCAAACGGAGCCTCAGGCGAGTTGCGTGACTAAGTCACAGGACGCCCTGAACGATCGTGTGAGTCGTTTGAGAGCACACCCGTCACACTCCACCAGAAGACGATTGGAATACCAATTCTGGAGAAAACTGGTGGCTTCGCAGTTGCGACGCAATCGCCTTAAATGCACAGAAAGGTGCCATCCACGGCGCCATAAAACGGGCGGTTCAGTGCTTAATCAAAACAAAGGTCAGCGCAATGCGGTCTGGAAATCAGGTTTCAGGTTGATGATCATCACACGGACGCCGCGGACGGCAGGCAGAGTTCGAACACCGCACCGCCAAGTTCACTATTCCTGGCGGTCAGGTAGCCACCGTGATCTTCTGCGATGCGTTTGCAGATGTTTAACCCCAGGCCAACGCCCTGTTTTCTGGTCGTGAAAAACGGCTTAAAGATTTCGCTCAGAATGGCTTCCGGAATCCCAGGACCGGTGTCTGAAACCAGTATGCAAACCATGCCTTCTGTGTGTGCCTGCACGCTGAATCTCACAATGCCGCCATCCGGCATCACGTTTAGCGCGTTCAGTCCCAGGTTCAGCACCAACTGCTGAATCTGATCTCGATCTGCGTCTAAGGCAAGGTCGCCCACGCTTTCTTCAAAGGCCAGCTTTACGTACTGTTTTCGCGCTTGCCCTTCCAGAAGTCGCAGTACATCGGGAATGATCTCACGCAACACCAGCGATCTTCGTTCGGCCGGCGACGGGCGAGCAAAGTCCAGCAGCGACGTGACGGATTGTTCCATCCGCCGGATCTGGTCTTCCACAATTCGAACGTCTTCAGTCGGCAGTGTGGTGATGTCTCCGTCGGATTGAGTACTCTGAATCAGCATCTTGATGGCTGTCAGAGGATTGCGAATTTCATGAGCCACACCCGTCGCCAGTTGAGCCAGCGTCGCCATTTGTTGAGCACGAAGCGCTTCCTGTTCGCGAATGGCGTCCGTTCGTTCCTGTTCGGCTTTCAGCGATTCCGTAAGATCTCGCACGATGATTACAACGGGCGACTGATCGTCTTCACCGATCTTTCGTACAGATACGGAAGCCGGAAAAATTTCACCGCTGCGACGTCGTCCACTGGTGGACGCCGCTTCTCCAACTGCGGTTGATGCCAGACTGATTTCCGGCAGAACTTCAGAAACCGGCTTTGCCAGAATTTCTTTCGGAGCATGACCGAACAACTCATACGCCGCAGCGTTGTAAGACAAAACGGTGCCGGACGAATCAACCGTAATAATGCCATCGCCTGCATTGGCCACAACTGTGCTGGACAACGCCTGAGCTTCCAATGCAACTCGGCGAAGCGGACTGATAATGACCCACCACAACAGCGGCGCGCAAATGAAGGTGAGTAACGCCGAGTCAATCAGCGCTTCCCACAGCTTGGAAAGATTGGCCGGCAACAGACGCGGCAGCAGAAGCATAACGCCCGCTTCCACGGCAAAAACAACAACCAGCACCAGCGCCAGTATGCGCCAGGGAGTTGTAAACAATCGCAGCAGGATGCTGTCTTTCGCGGTGTTTTCAGTTGAAGATTGGCTGCGCATCCGAAATCCGGGCAGAGGGAAACTTATTAGTTGATCTGAAAAATGTCCGGACATCGCCGATCTCCAGTCTGCCACAGCATAATTTATGCACACCACAACTACGACTGGCGCGCTAAAGATGCCGCCATTCAGCGAAAAGTCGCCTCCGCAATATTGGTGGGTAATGCAATCCATGTGCCACCAGTCGAAGTTACGAAATACAGATTCAGACGCCCTCAACCGGAAGAAACCGAAGGGAAACAGCGTTCCGGATTCCAAATTGACTGGACAGAATCTGTCCATCGCCTGAGATACTTCTGTCCAATTCTGAAGGCGATAAACGCCCACAACGTGCACATTGTGCGGCTGTTTCTGCGTTTTAAACTGCTCCGCACGATTCGAGTCAGTAGTTTGGCCGTAATCCCCCTGCTTAACGATGTTTGGCACCGAACGTGCTTTGTCTATTCCCTCAGTCTCTCCGCTTGATCGGGGAACCCGCAAAAACAGGCAACAGAAATCCAGCACGAACCTGAATAGGTGATCCCGCAGATGACCGTCAATCCTAATAAAACAACATCACGCACTTCGCATCTCTTTTCCAAAGCGACTTCCGGACTATTTCTGGTTGCGGTGGTTGCCTGTGGTTGGCTGGTCATCAGACAGCTGAACCCATCTTCAACCGGCGACGAAACGGCAGACACCGAGACTGACGCCGCAGACGAAACCGCCGCAGACGAATCTGAATTCACCCTGCCCGAAGCGAAGGTTGTCAAAGCAAACTTTGTGACGGAAACGTCCAGCAAGCGAAGTATCGAAGACGTAAGAACCGTTTCCGGTCGTCTGACCTACGACGAATCGCGTCACATTGAAATCAAAGCTCCCGTTTCGGGCGTGCTCGTAGACGTGCTGGTCAAACCGGGAGACGCCGTGGCAGAAGGCCAGCTTCTGGCGATTTTAAACAGCCCTGAAATTGGCAAAGCGCGGGCGTCAGTGCTTAGCGAGCAATCCAAGCTGAACGTCACCGTAGTGCAATTGGATCGACTTGAGGAAGTTACCAACAATCTGCGCAGCCTGTTTGCCGCGTTGGATGAAAATCAAGAACTGAATGAAATTGAAGGCCAGTTCAACGACAAGTCACTGGGCACATATCGCCAGGAAATTATGGCGGCCTATTCAGAACGACTGCTGGCCAATCAACTGGCTGCCGCAGCCAGGCCATTGGTGGATTCCGGCTCAATGCCGCTAAGAACTTTGCAGGAACGCGAAAACAACCGCCACGTGGCAGATGCCAAGTTCCGCTCCGTTCGTGAAATCACGGCCTACGACATTGGCATTCGCAAACAACAGCTGGAAGCCGAACAGCGAGACGGAAACCGGCAGGTCATGATTGCACAAAACCACCTGACCACACTGCTGGGCTTTGCAGACAAAGATACAGCAGAGGCCACCAGTGAGTCGCTGTCAAGAATGGAAGTGCGAGCTCCCTTTGCTGGCACTGTAGAGGAACGATCCTACGCCAGACGAGAACGCGTTGAACAATCAGATTCGCTGTTTGTGCTGGCCAATACAGAATCGCTGTATGTATCCGCGGACATTCGCGAAAACGAATGGGCGGCGATGTCTGTGCAGCCCGGCCAGGAAATCGAAGTGGTCGCTCCCGCAATTCCGGATCGAACATTCAAGGCCAAGGTTCACTACATTGGCCGAGTGGTCGAAATGGAAAGCAATTCCCTGCCGTTGGTTGCCACCATTTCCAATACCGATGGCCTGCTGCGTCCGGGCATGTTTGTTCGAGTGGCAATTCCAGTTGCTCATTCAGGCAGTGTTGTCGCTGTTCGATCAGAATCAGTTATGCAGCACGAAAATGAAAAGTTCGTCTTCGTTTCATTGGGCGACGAAACGTTTCGCCGAGTTGACGTGCAGACAGGCGTTCACAACGAAGAATGGGTTGAGATTACGGAAGGCCTGAACGAAGGCGAGGCCGTTGTGGCCGGTGGAGCGTTTCTGCTGAAATCAGAACTGCTGCTTGCCGGTGAAGAAGAGTAGCCGCCCCTCAACAACAAACAGACGGCTCTACTCATTCCCTGCGACACAAACACTGGCTGGCCCCGCAACTTCTGCAAGCGGCCGTCACTTTGCTTATTCATCACCTGCTGAAACCAATATTCCATGCTCACCAAACTCATCGAACTGTCTCTCACCAACAGAATGCTGGTGCTGATTCTGGTGTTTCTGATGGCCTGTGGCGGTCTGTACTCTGCCATCCATCTGCCCATCGACGCCGTTCCTGACATGACCAACGTGCAGGTGCAGGTGGTGACCGACGCGGGCTCACTGTCGCCGGTGGAAGTGGAACAATATGTCACCTATCCCGTTGAAGCGGTGATGGGCGGGCTGCCCGATGTGGAAGAACTTCGCAGCGTTTCCAAGTTCGGAATCTCCGTGGTAACGATCGTCTTCCAGGAAGGCACCGATATTTATCGAGCTCGTCAGCTCGTGACCGAACGCCTGACTGACGCTGCTGACGCCATTCCATCGGGCTATGGCACACCTGCCATGGGGCCGCTGACAACCGCTTTGGGCGAAATTCTGCAGTTCGAAGTCCGCAGCGACACCCATACCCCCATGGAACTGCGAACTATGCTGGAATGGGACGTTGCTCCCAAGCTGCGTGAAGTTTCCGGAGTAACCGAAATCAACACTCATGGCGGCTTCTATAAGACATTCGAAGTTCAGCCTGACCCCAACCGTCTGACAAGTTACGGTGTATCTTTGCAACTGCTGTTCGAACGCCTTCAGGAAAACAATGCCACAGCCGGCGGCGGCTATGTGGTTCACAACGGCGAACAAAGATTTATTCGCGGCGTGGCTTTGCTGAAGAACGAACAGGACATTCGAGACGTCGTTGTCCGCCGCGAAGCGGATGGCACTTCAATTCTTGTCAAAGACGTTGCCAACGTCACCATCGCCCCCATGACACGACAAGGCGCGGTTACTCGCGACGGTCGTGGAGAAGCAGTCACTGGCCTGGTGATGATGCTGATCGGCGAAAATTCGCGTGAAGTCGTCGTTAGAGCAAAAGAACGGCTGACGGAAATCGAAAAAACGCTGCCCGATGGCGTGACTCTGGAAGTCACGTACGACCGAGCCGCATTGATTGGCCGAACTCTGGACACCGTTTTACGCAACCTGGCAGAAGGCGGAATTTTCGTCATCGTCATTCTACTGATGATGCTGGGAAGTTTTCGAGCTGGATTGATTGTGGCTTTGGCCATTCCTTTGTCGATGCTGTTCGCCACCAACTTAATGCACATGTTTGGCATTACCGCCAGTTTGATGAGCCTGGGAGCGATCGACTTCGGCCTGATTGTGGACAGCTCAGTCATTATGGTGGAAAACTGCATTCACCGGCTATCTCACGATAACAAAGACACACCTCACGTAGACGTCATTCGAGATGCGGCGGTCGAAGTACGTAAGCCGACCATGTTCGGCGAACTCATCATTTCCGTCGTCTATCTGCCCATCCTGTTGTTGCAGGGCACAGAAGGCAAGCTGTTTCGCCCGATGGCACTCACCGTTCTGTTTGCGTTGGCAGGGTCTATGGTTCTTTCCATGACTTTGATGCCCGCGCTGGCGTCGTTGTGTCTGCCAAAGAAGATGAAAGAAAAGGACATCTTTCTGATTCGCTGGCTGAAGTTTATCTACGAACCAATCGTCACACGAGCGATTGCTCACCCCTATGTAACCGTGGCAACGGCTCTGGTTGTCTTCACCGTCAGTATTCCTGTGGCGATGAATCTGGGAGCCGAATTCATGCCTCGCCTGGAAGAAGGCGACCTGCTGATTGAAGCGTCTCGCCTGCCAAGTGCCACCCTTGAAGGGTCGATCGAAATGTCGACTCAGATTGAACAGATCGTGGGAGCTTTCCCTGAAGTACAAACCGTCTTCTGCAAAACCGGTCGACCGGAAATTGCCAACGACGTGATGGGCGTCCACCAGACAGACGTGTGGGTGTTGCTGAATCCAGTCCACGAATGGCCAACGCCCAAAACGCGTGACCAGCTGATTCAGGAATTGTCGGACCAACTGAACGCACAGGTTCCCGGCGTTGCCTTCGGGTTTACTCAACCGATTGAAATGCGAGTTGACGAATTGGTGGCTGGCGTGAAAGCTGACGTGGCTGTTCTTCTGTACGGTGACGACCTGCAGATTCTGGCCGACAAGAGTAAGGAAATCGAAGCGGTACTACGACAGATTCCAGGAGCTGTCGATGTGAAGGCCGACTATCAAGCGAACCTGGCAACGCTGACCATCAAGACAATACCGGAGAAACTGGCACTGTACGGCATTAACGCACAGACCGTTCTGGACGTCGTTTCTGCATTAGGCGGCCATCAGGTTGGTCAGATTTTTGAAGGTCGAGCTCGCTATCCGGTGATGGTGCGAATTCCCGAAGAATGGCGGAAGAAGCTATCTCTGCTGAAACAGCTTCCCGTGTCTGAAGCCGGTGGCAAGGCTGTTCCACTAAGCGAGCTGGCCGAAATTTCAATGGAAGAAACACCACCCACAATCGAACACGATGCCAATCGACGACGAACCTTCATTTCGGCAAATGTTCGTGGACGCGATGTGGCCACGTTTGTCACGGAAGCTCAGCGTACCGTGGAAGATAAAGTGAACATGCCAGCTGGCTACGAAATTCGCTGGGGGGGAGACTTCGAAAACCTGCAATCTGCCAGCAAGCGATTGATGATTATTACACCCATTGTGCTGGTCATCATTCTCATTCTGCTGCACACAAGTCTGGGTTCTGCACGTCTGGCGATGCTGATCTTTCTGGCTGTGCCAATGGCTGCGTCCGGCGGAATTTTTGCTTTGTACATGCGAGGACTGCCGTTCAGTATCTCGGCTGGAGTAGGTTTCATCGCGCTGTTTGGAGTCGCCGTTTTGAACGGTCTGGTCTGGGTCAGTGCTGCCGAACATCTGCGTCACACAGGCATACCGTTGCTGGATGTCAGCCACGAAACGGCTCTGGCCAGACTGCGGCCCGTATTGATGACAGCGATGGTCGCCAGTCTCGGATTTCTTCCGATGGCACTTTCCAATGGTGACGGAGCCGAAATGCAACGACCTCTGGCAACCGTGGTCATCGGCGGTCTGATTACCTCAACACTGCTGACATCGATTGTCATTCCCTGCATCTATCCCTGGTTTGCCAACGGCCTGACGCGAGTCAAGCTGACACACCACGGCGTGGAAGATGAGTGATCTGCGATCGTTGGTCGCCAGCGATTGACGGAGTGGTTCAACGCAGTGCAGTGAGTGCCATGAGTGCACTCACTGCAGGCGGTTTACGAGAAACAGCTACCTGAAAAGCACTTGAACAAGTGCCAACCACTACGGCTGAACGGAACAGTCTGTTGTGTCGCACTGGTAGTCAAAGAACCGGCGTTCTTTGATAACTTTGGCGACAGACATCGGAACCATTTGTTCCCAGCTGGGATCGCAGGTGCTGATTTTCTCCAGAACTTCTCGAGAGAAAATTCCCAGGCAATCCGGGTTGTAATTATCCAGATGGTTAATGCCGCCTCGATCGTACAAATAGCCATACAGCTTTTGCAGTTCTGGCTTAATGTCCAGATTTTCGCAGGTCATCAACTGACCGGATTCCTGATCAAGTAACGGATAGGTATAGATCTTCAGGTCGTTCTTAAACAGCCTTCCGAACGATTCCAGAATTCCGCCATCCAGAGCGGTGTAGTATTTCTCGTCGAAAAGGTCTCGTAAGCTGCCGGCTCCCATTGTGATGGCGATACGCTCTCGCGTGTATCGCGACAGGTACGCGGCAAGGCGGTAGTATTCGAAGTAATCGGAAATTAAGACTGTCATACCGCAGGCAGCCATCACGTCGGCTCGAGCCAGAAAGTCTCGATGATTGATTTCGCCTTCGGCCTTCAGGTTTCTCATGGTAATTTCCATGATCTGAGCGACCGGCTTTCCGTTAACATCGGGTAGTTCCGAAAACTTTTGATGAGCACAGCTCATCATATCGATATTCACATTACACACCGGACGAAAGCTGCCGCGTTCAACCAGAATTGGCTTGCGATACAGAAATTCAGACGGCTGCAAAACGTCGCCATTGGCGGAGAACATCGCCGCACCGGTCAGACCGAGCTCAACCAATTTCAGGCTCATCAAACGATTGTCGACTCGCCGAAACGCGATTCCGGAAAACTCAATCATGTCGATTTCGATGCGCGAAGTCGACAATCCGTCAAGCAGCGAATCCACAAGCAGTTCCGGTTCGTGGTTAAGAGCAAACGCTCCATAAACCAGGTTCACGCCGACAATCCCCAACGCTTCCTGTTGCAATGCTGTTTCGCTGTCCAGCATGCGAACGTGAATAATAATCTGACTGTCTTCGTCGCGCGGGTGAGCCTGAAATTTGATGCCCATCCAGCCGTGACATTCGGTGCCACCCTTGTAGCCTCGAGCAGCAACGGTGTCTGCAAAAGTGAAGAACGTACTGGTTTCTCCTCGGTCGTCTCGCAATCGTTCCAGGTTCAGCTGATGTTCCTGGTCCAACATTGCCTGCAGTCGTTCACGACACACATAACGGCCGGCTCGCCCATAAATGGCGTCGCTGACTTTCATGTCGTAAGCCGACATGCTTTTAGCGATCGTTCCCGCACCACCGCCGACACGGAAGAACCAACGCACGACTTCCTGCCCCGCACCGATCTCGGCGAAAGTACCATAACGGCGTGGATCCAGATTAACGCTGAGAGCCTTCTGGTGAGTATTCAAGGTGTCGTTGGATGGCGATCCGGGAAATGTGTGATGCATAGCGTGGCTTTTGCTCAAAAACGGGTGCCAGAAGGCACTTGAAAATCGAAATTCAGACCGCCTGAATGGGAAAACTACTCGGTTTTACTATCGCTCGGAAGTGATTCGACTTGCCCGCTGCAGTTTTCTCACGCAATGAAAACCGAATAAATCGTTTAAGTTTGAGGCGCTTTCGATGTCTGGCAGGTTGTTAAGCGAATCAATTCTCGCGGCCAGCTTCGTGTGCGTTTGTCGTTCAGATTGCTGATTATCGCCGGAAGCAGTCGTCAATACGTTCACCTTAGCGTGCACGTTCGGCTGCGACCTGGAGTTGTGAAGCTTCACAGTTGCCCAACAAGGGCTTCGCCCTTGACCCAGTGGCGTTGCATGGGGAATACGTGGAACGCTTGAACCGCCAAGCCGCTCCGTTGTCGCTACGGCCAACATCCGCGCAACGTGCGCGCATCCTCTAAAGTAAGACTCTAAGTTGCGAGTTCCAGGCTCGCAGCGGCAAAAAACAATTCAGACGTGCTTCTTGGTGGGAATTTTGCTGCCGCTGCTCAATAATGGAAGGCAGTGTGAAATTGAGCCCACTCATTAAACTGCACACGCTGCTGTGAGTCGTTTTTCATGTGATGGCGAAACATCCTCACGCGAAAGCTTCAATTGGAACCAGGGGTTTGCCCCTGGTTGGAAAATCTGCTTCAGGAAGTCGAAATGTATACGCTCAAAATGGCCAAACGAATGCTGCTGGAGACCAACAAGCGTCTTCTGTGGAAGCTGTTCTGGAATATGGGCGTGAAAGGAACTCGATCGGTGCTGAAGCATCGTTCTCGAATGAAGAAAGGCGTGTTCTTTCCACCGTTTTTGTACGTTTCGATTATCAACAGCTGCAATCTTCGCTGCCAGGGATGCTGGGTCGATGTCGCTTCAAAGCAGCAAACCATTGACGTTGCTGCAATGAACAAGCTCATCAACGAAGCCAAGGCGGCAGGCAACGTGTTTTTCGGAATCGTCGGTGGCGAACCGTTCATGCATCCGGAACTGTTCGAGATTCTGGAAGGCCATCCGGACTGCTATTTCCAGGTCTTTACAAATGGCCAGTTCATCACCGAAGAGAAAGCGAAACGCCTGTTCAAGATGGGCAACGTCACACCGCTGATCAGCGTGGAAGGCAACGAAATCATCAGCGATCAGCGTCGAGGACGCAGCGACGTCTACAGCAAGACGTTGGCGGGTATTGAAAACTGCCTGAAAGCCAACGTGATGACGGGTGTCTGCACCAGTCTTGCTCAAAGCAACATCGATCACCTGCTGACAGAAAAGTGGATGGACCGCTTGATCGAAATGGGAGTTCTGTACACATGGTTTCACGTGTATCGACCAATGGGCCCCGATGCCACGCCGGAACTTTGTCTGACGCCGGAACAGCAACGTAGAGCTCGCCAGTTTGTTGTCGACATGCGAGCTAAGAAACCGATCATCATTGTCGATGCGTATTACGACGGCGACGGCAAGGCCTTATGCCCGGCGGCCAACGGAATCAGCCATCATATTAATCCGTGGGGCGATATCGAACCGTGTCCGATTGTGCAGTTTTCGAAGGAATCCATTCATTCATCTGCCGACGACGAACGCAGCCTGTTCGACAAGTTCACAAAATCAGAATACCTGGCAGACTTCCGCAAGCTGGCTCAGGAAACCACTCGAGGCTGCATTGTGCTGGAACGTCCGGAACTGCTGCAACAGGTTGTTGAAAAACACTCAGCGAAAGATTCCACCGCTCGAGGCACCGCCATGCAGGAACTCAAGAACATGGTGCCACGCACTTCGCAGTACCATCCGGGGCACGAAATTCCCGAAAAGAACCTGTACTATCGCTTTGCTAAAAAGTTTCTGTTTAACGACTTTGGAGTCTACAACGGGAACGACCACACCAAAACAGCGGCGCCGTATATCGTTAAGGAAACATCCGGTGCGCCAGCGGCAACTCTGCAACTTGCAGATGCGGGAGGCTGTTGCGGCGGCGGTTCAGAACCGACAGGCTGCTGCAACGAACCCGATGTCGTTACGTTAAAACCTGCGGCTGAGGCATCTGAATAGTTTCACGCTGCTGAAAGCTGAGCAAAACAGAATCGTGCACACCTACTGGTCGCGATTTTAGATTGGCAAGGTTTACTGATGAGCGATCCGGAAAGTACGGAAACGACGCAAACCAAAGTCGGCTGGCCCTGGCAGTTGAAGGCCGGAATCACGCTGCTGGCGTTGTCGAGTCTTTGCGTGGCAATAACCGTTGCGATGTTGGCAGACTGCTATTCTGCGGTGGCCGCATCCTCAACCAGCCCCAAACCGTCCGAACTTGCTGAGGGCATTGCCAACGCATTGCGATATTCTTTTCCTGCAGCGCCGCTTGCCGTGGCTGGATTGACACTGTTGCTGTCTGGTGTGCTGCGGCACGTTCAAGCAAATCCGACTGCCGCGAATTCCACACGGAGAAGCTGAAAATGCAGCTGCATCGATTTTTTATTGTTTTGTTTTCTGTGTGGCTGTCTCCGCCTTGTAGCGCGCAGGACGCTGCGCCGGCCCCTCCACCGAACATTGTGCTGATTGTCAGCGATGATCAGGGGTACAGGGACCTGGGCTGCATTCGTGGCCACGACATCATCACGCCGCACCTGGACCGTCTGGCTGAAGAAGGAACTCGGCTGACAAGCTTCTATGTTGCATGGCCAGCGTGTACGCCCAGTCGAGGTGCGTTTTTGACAGGCAGGTACCCGCAACGCAATGGCATCTACGACATGATCCGGAATGAAGCTCCGGACTACGGTTATCTTTACCAGCCTGCAGAATACGAAGTGTCGTTTGAACGCATCGGCGGGATGGACGAGCGAGAAATTCTGCTGCCCGCCGTTTTGAAACCCGCCGGATATCGGTCGGCAATTTTCGGCAAATGGGACCTGGGATCGTTGCACAGATACCTGCCGACGTCTCGAGGGTTTGATGAATTCTATGGGTTCGTTAACACCGGCATCGACTATTTCACTCACGAACGCTATGGCGTGCCATCCATGTATCGTGACATTAAGCTCACAACCGAAGATAAGGGCACGTGCTGCACAACGTTGTTTCGGCGGGAAGCCGTTCGCTTTATTGAACAGAATCGCAAGCAGCCGTTCTTTCTGTATCTGCCCTTCAATGCGCCTCATAACGCTTCGAACCTGGATCCGAAGATTCGCGGGGGAGCTCAGGCTTCTGAAGAGTTCCTTTCGATGTATCCGGAACTGGCACAGAAAGCGGAGTTCGTTCAAGGCACCAAATATGGCAAGCCCGCCAGCCAGCCCAATTCGCAGATGCGAACGCTGTCTTACAGAGCTTCCGTAACAGAAATGGATGCGGCTATCGGCGAGATCATGACTCTGCTGGATCAGCACAACATTGCCGACAACACGTTAGTCATTTTCTTTTCCGACAACGGCGGCAGTGGTGGAGCCGACAATGCTCCATTGCGCGGCCGAAAGTCTCAGATGTTTGAAGGCGGAATACGAGTCCCCTGCATTGTTCGCTGGCCGGGACACGTGCCTGCCGGAAAAGTATCCGATGAATTTCTGACATCGCTGGAAGTACTTCCAACAATCGCAGCAGCAGCCGGAATCCCATTGGATGCCAGCATCACCCTTGATGGCTACAACATGCTGCCGACACTTCGCGGCGACGAAGTCTCGCCAAGAAAAAATATGTTTTGGCAACGGCGGGACGAGAAGGCGGCCAGAGTTGGCGATTGGAAGTGGATCCAAACATCCAAAGGTGAAAGCCTGTTCAATCTGGCCAGAGACATCGGCGAAAAGCACGATCTGTCAAAGGAAGACCCCGCCAGGACAAAACAACTATCAACAGCATTCACGCAATGGAAGCAGGAAATGGATTCCGCAGAACCACGTGGCCCCTTTCGCGATTTTTGACACGGCAATTTAGCCACGGAGAACAGCAATCCAGGATTGTTTCCGTGTTTCTTCCGCACTTAGCCTGCATCCTTCGCCAGATCACTTCGCAGCGGAACCGAGCGACTGAATCAGCGTCCCCACGGGCCACATCAGAAACGATGCCGCCATGCCGGGAAGCAATTTGAAGACGTCTGCGTCGTAGCCAATCATATTCCAGGCGACTACAGTTCCAACGCCAGCGGCCATCATAAGCACAATTGTCAACGACGAAAGGCGCACTCCCAGCAAACGCAGCAGAAGAGCTGGCCCCAGACCTGCGCCAAGTGAGGACCACGCAATCAGCACCAGAGCAAAAACTCCCTGGCCTGCGAATAGGGCAATGGACAACGCAAGTCCGGCCACGGCAAGCGTCGCAATTTTGGAGGCGACGTAAGAATCTTTCCATTTGGGATTGATGTCCTGAGTGATGGCTCCTGAACAGACCAGAATCTGTGAATCCGCAGTCGACATCGTTGCGGCGAACAAGCCCGCCAGCGTAAGGCCAATCAAAACGTCAGGCAGCAATCGAAGAGCCATTTCCGGCATCGCCAATTCCGTTGCCTGCGCTTCGGTAAGCCCAGCGGTCAGTGGGATGTCCAGCAGGTCAGGCATGTAAGCTCGTGCGTAAAGTCCGACGGCGATGCTGGCCAAAAAGAAGGGAATGAACCACAGAAAATAGATCAATCGTGCTCTTTGGATTTCATTAACTGAGCGGATCGCCATAAACCGCACAAGAATGTGCGGCTGGCCGATCACTCCAAATCCGCCGAAGACCATCCCCAGCAGATACATCGAAAATCCAAACTTCAGGTCGATCGGAAACCACCGTACCAGATCAGCGTCCTGAGCCTTGAGATTGTTCCACACATCCGTCGGCCCACCAACCTCGCGGCTGGCTGCAATCAGCAATGTTGCCATCGCAAATACCATCACAAAAGACTGTGCGGCATCCGTCCAGATCGATGCTCGAATCCCGCCCGAAAAGCAATAAACAACGACGATAACTGCACCGATAATCGCGCCGACGGCAGGTTCCCATCCGAACAGGGATTGCAAAGCCGTGCTTCCGGCCTTTAGCTGAGCTGCTGCGTAAACGCCAAGAAGCACAAAGCTCATCAGCCCACCAAGCACAATCACAACTCGCTTTTCACCGTCGTTTGAAGTGCCCAGCAGTGCGGGAACTGTGGCGATGTTCATTCGCTCAGATTCACGGCGAACTCTTGGATGAACGAGTATCCAGGCGGCAAAATCGCCGACGACCCAGCCCACCATCATCCAGATTGATTCGATACCGACTCGATAGCTGTACGCAATCTGACCAATAAACATAAAGCCGCTGTTGTTGGTGGCCACTGCCGACAACGCTGCCAGCCATGGCGGAACGTTGCGTCCGGCTAACAGGTAGTCATCTGTCGTGCTTTTGCGAGAAAACGATGACGAAACACCGATGACAACAAACACAGCCAGAAAACAGAGAAAGCTGACGACCACAGTTGTCACGATAAATTCCTTGAAAACGCTGCAATTTGAGCTCGGGTTGACGAGCATCGAAGCGGGAGTATAATTGCACAAGCATTAATTGCATATACAATTAATAGTCACGCACGCATCTTGCAACTATCAGTGATTTTTCAGCAAAATTAAAGAATCAGCCCCGTCACGCCACATGGTTAACGAAAAGAAAACGTGCAAAATACGTTCAGCAACAATCAGTGACGCCTCCGGAATCCTGCAGCTGGTACGCGACTCGGGAGTGCTCGACACCAATTCTGCGTACCTCTACCTGCTGTTGTGCCGAGACTTTGCTGACACGTGTCTGGTGGCCTTGCAGGGCGATTCGCTGGTGGGATTCGTCACGGGCTACCGCCTGCCACGCCAGCCTTCCACTCTGTTCGTCTGGCAAATCGGCGTCGCTTCAAACGCAAAGCGTCAGGGGATTGCATCATCACTGCTTCATCAGTTGGTAGAACGATGCGACCCGGCCACGGTCTCTGCAATTGAAGCAACGATTGCACCGTCAAACTCAGCCTCTCGAAGTCTGTTTGAGTGCCTGGCACGCACGCTTGATTCGGCGATCGTAGATCTGCCGAACGAGGGCTTTGTCGAAAGTGACTTTCCTCCCGGCGACCACGAGGCGGAACCGCGGATTCGAATTGGCCCGATCGCACGATGATTTGCTGCGAGTAGGCCACAAACAAACACAGCGACTTTTACTTTACCTCACACAAAGACCACACCACCCAAGGGATATTTGATGGAAATTTTTGAACGACTGGAAAGCAACGTCCGTGGATACTGCCGAAGTTTTCCCACGGTGTTTGAAACAGCGCATGATGCGATTCTGGTAAATGAAGCCGGCGATGAATACATCGACTTCTTTGCCGGTGCGGGGGCGTTGAACTATGGCCACAACAACCCGACTCTTAAGAAAGCCCTGATTGACTATGTGTCCGCTGACGGCGTGCTTCACGGGCTGGATATGTCCACGTCCGCCAAGCGAGCGTTCCTTGAGACGTTTGAAAAACTGATTCTGCGGCCTCGGCAGATGGACTACAAAATCATGTTTCCAGGGCCGACGGGCACAAACGCTGTGGAAGCTGCGTTAAAGCTGGCTCGCAAAGTGACGGGGCGCCACAACATTGTTTCCTTCACAAACGGGTTTCATGGAATGACGCTCGGTTCCCTGGCACTCACAGGCAACAGTGGCAAGCGTGCGGGAGCTGGCGTTCCACTGAACAACGTGACGCACATGCCGTTTTGTGATTACCTGGGAACAGAAACCGATACCATTGCGGCGTTGGAACGCTATCTGGAAGATTCCAGCAGCGGCATGGATCTGCCAGCCGCGTTTATTCTGGAAACAGTTCAGGCAGAAGGTGGAGTCAACATCGGAACGCGAAGCTGGCTTGAAGCCCTTGCGACTTTGGCCAAACGTTACAAAGTGCTGCTGATTGTAGACGACATCCAGGTCGGGTGTGGTCGCACAGGGCCATTCTTCAGTTTTGAACCGTTCAATCTGCAGCCAGACATTATTTGCCTGTCTAAGTCGTTGTCCGGCTTCGGATTGCCAATGGCTTTGACATTGATGAAACCCGAACTGGACATTTTTGAACCCGGAGAACACAACGGAACATTCCGCGGCCACAATGCAGCCTTCGTAACGGCCACTGCAGCACTGAAAACATTCTGGCAAAACGATTCGCTGACTCGAAAAGTTAACCGCAATGCGCGGCAGGTTCGCGATGCACTTCTGGACATCGCTGCCGATCACGACGCAGAAGTTCGAGGTCGCGGGATGATTCAGGGGATTGAGTTTGCTGACCAAACGATTGCTTCACGAATTTCCCAGGAAGCATTTTCAAGGGGGCTCATTATCGAAACAGCGGGCCCGAACGATGAAGTCATCAAGACACTTCCTCCGCTCACGATTTCCGATGACGTGTTAACTCGCGGGCTGGAGATTCTTCAACAAAGCACGCTGGCCGCAACGTTCAGTGAACCTGCTGTCGCCAACTAACAGCCAACAGCCTCTGCGACACAATGCTGTTTGTCGCTTGAAAACGTACCGAAACATAGAGTCCACCAATGATCGTCAGAAACCTTCGTGAAATCTCAGGAACGGAACGTGAAACGTCTGCCAAAACCTGGACAAGCCGGCGCCTGTTACTGAAAAGTGATGGCATGGGATTTTCATTGCACGACACGATCCTGTACGCAGGAACGGCGACTGAAATGGAATATCAGAATCATCTTGAAGCAGTGTATTGCATTGAGGGACAAGGAAGATTGAAGGACCTGACCAATGATAAAGAGTACAGCATTGAACCCGGAACCATGTACGCGCTAAGTCAGAACGAGCGTCATATTCTATTTGCCGACACGCAACTGCGAATGGTGTGTGCCTTTAATCCGCCAATTGTTGGTTCCGAAACGCACGACGAAAACGGGGTCTATCCTTTGCTTGAATAGAAGTTTTTAACAAGGGCTGCGCCCTTGACCCGGTGGCGTGGCTGGCTGTAGGACGTGGGACGCTGGAATCGCCGAACCGCTCCGTTGTCGCTACGGTCAACAGGCGTGCAGCATTTTGAATAAGACGCTGACGAGGCGGTGCCTCAGACCATTTGAGCTGCCGCTCGGAAACGCGACTACGTCGCTCAGAAAACTTGACTCAACGTGAACAAGTTCGCTGCTTTATGAAATCTAACTGGACAGCGACATGTCTCAACCAGCCGCAGGGCGTTAGCCCCGGTTTTCTCAGTAACCCGCACTAACCGGGGCTAACGCCCTGCGGCTGATGTGAGGTGCAGAAATACTGACGTTTCATTGAACCTACCGCTGTCCAGCGAAGTGTATTTCCTCGCACATTGAAGAAGCTCCGGTTTCTATTTCCAAACTGCCTCCACTATCAAATCCGCGTCAAAACAATGACAAATCAAACAACTGATCCGTATTATTCCCGCACGTCCGAACAATGGGAAGCTGCCCCGCGCCAGGATCCTACATCCTCGGACGCTCCCGGGCCGCTGACCACCGACGAAGTCTGGAACTACGACCACAACGGATTCCTGTTCGCTCAAGGCCTGTTCTCACAGGAAGAAACGGAAGAACTGTTGAGGGAAGCCAATTCGCTTGCCGAAAACTGGCCTGAAGATCGCCCCGGAATTGTTCGCGAGCCCAATTCAGATGTTGTTCGTTCGATCTTTCGGCTGCACAAACACAGCGACGTTTACAGAAAAGTGTTTGCCGACCGAAGGTTGCTGGATAGAGCGAAACAGTTGCTGGGAACCGATGTCTACATTCACCAATCGCGAGTCAACTATAAGCCTGCGATGAATGGTAAAGAATTCTTTTGGCATTCCGACTTCGAAACATGGCATGTGGAAGATGGCATGCCGAACATGCGAGCCCTCAGCGTTTCCGTTTTTCTTAGCGAAAGCCACGAATTCAACGGGCCGTTGATGCTGATTCCCGGCTCACATGAAACTTACATTCGCTGCACCGGAACAACTCCGGAGAATCACTTTGAACACTCTCTTCGACGACAGGAACACGGCGTTCCGACTTGTGAAGCACTGGAAAAGCTACTGGAAGATCGTGAAATTGTCGCTCCCAAGGGGCCAGCCGGATCCGTTCTATTCTTCGACTGCAACACGATGCATGGTTCCAACGGCAACCTGAGCCCATCCCCTCGTGTGAATCTGTTCGCCGTTTATAACAGCGTTGACAACGCCATTGTCGATCCATTTTGCGATCGACCTCCCAGACCTGAATACCTTGCTGAACGAAGCATTGAGGCCATTCAATAGCTTATGGACATCACCAAACCTTTTATCGATGCAGTTGTGCTGATGCTGGTACTGTTCAATCCGCTGCTGATGAGTGCTTATCTGCACGACGTGATGGCGAAGCTGTCTTCGGCGACCTTTACAAAGGTGATCTGTCGTTCCTTTTTGATCAGTGGTACTGTGTTTTGCTTTTTCGCATGGGCAGGCGATAGATTTTTTTCGAACATACTGCAGGTTCGTTTTGCCGTATTTCTGATCTTTGGCGGGATTGTCTTTCTTGTCATTGGAATTCGTGCAATCGTGTTTGGCGTACAGATGATCGGCGAACTGCGAGGCGATGCGGCACACCTGGCGGGGGCAATCGCGATGCCATTTTTGATTGGGCCGGGCACCATTAGCGCCAGTGTACTGGCTGGTTCAAAGTTGCCAGTGGGATTCGCCTGGTTATCAATCGTCGTCGCCTTGCTGGCAAGTTGCCTGATGCTGATTGGCACGAAACGACTTTTTGATTATCTTCAGGGCCACAGCGAACTGCTTTTGCAGCGATACATGGAAGCGATCGGTCGTGCTTCTGCCCTTGTGATCGGCACCATCGCTGTGGAAATGATCCTGAAAGGGATTGATTTGTGGCAGTCCTGACGGCGGCACATGCTGCTGATCCGTTTTATCTTTTCGAATCGGGTTCACTTGGAACAGTCGGATTCAATTGGCTTTCAGATTCTGCGTGCGATTCGGCGGATAATTCGTCGAACTTCAGAACATTCGCGCAGCGTTGGAAAGCACGGTGGAGTCAGCGTACCGCAGATGCTTTGCCTGAAAGCCATTTCGGAGTTTCCGGACGATGCCGAAGTGACGGTCGCGATGGTGGCCAGCGATGTGCAACTGTCGGCTCCAACCGTTTCGCGAATTCTGGACAAGATGGAAAACAGCGGTTACGTTTGTCGAGAACGGAAAAGCAAAGATCGCCGGCGCGTATGCGTTTCGCTTACTGAACAGGGATGGCAGCGAATCGAAAATCTTCCGACGCCCCTGCACGAACAATTTCTGGAACGACTTGCCACTCTGGACCCAATTGAATGCCTTGGCCTATTGAAGGCATTGGAACGGACAGTCGAACTGATGGACGCCAAAGGAATCGACGCATCACCGTTGCTCACCCCGGAACTTGAAGTCGGGCCCGACAATACCATTCAGGAAGACTGAGTGGGCTTATCCCAGCCGGGAA
>CALFSX010000279.1 GCA_937916515.1 uncultured Planctomycetaceae bacterium
CCGACGATTCCCAAATTCCAACTCCCGATATAACAAAGTGAGTGACATTGGGCTAACGCCCTGAGGCTCATGTTGCTCACACAAAAAACGGACGTTGCAGCAAACCTGGCGCTGTCCAGCCAGGTTGAAAAACTCAATCAGCCGACATGAATTCCCACACGGAATGATACGCTCCAATGTCGTCGAACCATTGCAGCAAAGTTCCGAAGAATTCGTCGGCTCCCAGAGTAGCACTGTCGCCAATCACGATTAGCTTCCGGCGAGCTCTGGTGAGGGCCACGTTCATTCGGCGAGCGTCCGACAGAAAGCCAACTTCACCTTTGTCGTTGGACCTGACGGTACACATCACCACGGCTTCTTTTTCGCGTCCCTGAAATCCATCGACGGTATCGATCTCCAGCTGGTCGTATTCCGAATGTTGCCGCAACCAGCGAACCTGAGCGGCATAGGGCGCAATCACGGCGATGTCGGACGGACTAAGTCCGGCTTCGCACAATGCCTGAACCTGTTGCAAAACCAGCTGGCCTTCCTGAGGATTCAGTTTGCTGAGTCCCTCAGCTTCAATCTCTTCTTCCCACCCTGCTCCGGCAGTATCGATGAAGGTGACAGGTGATGAGTCGAAAGTGTCTGACTTAATTTGCGGCAGGTCGGTTAGAAGGTGGCCGCTGACTGATTTGTCAGCAGTCAGGCTGCCGTCATAGAAGTGCTGTGACGAAAATTGCATGATCTGTTCATGCATTCGATATTGCACGTTAAGTTGTCTGGTAATGCGTTCGCCGTATGCTTCGACCATGCGTTGCATCAGGCTGATCGCGAAGCCTTCTTTTGCGGCAGCTTTCGACAGAATTGTGGGCGGCAACTGACAATGGTCTCCTGCAAGCACAATGCGATCGGCTAATTTCAAAGGCACCCAGCATCCCGGTTCGACGCTTTGGCAGGCTTCGTCAATGACCAACAGGTCGAACGGGTGATCTTCAATGATGCTGAAGTCAAAACTGGCGGTCGCGCAGATGACTCGCGCATCGGCGATCACTTCTCCAACCGCCTGGCGTTCCATCATGCGAGCATGGCGGCGAAGTTCGCGAACTTCCTGCCGCTGCTGGTAGCGTTGCCCCGGTGAAGGCTTGGCTCGCGTATAGCGGTTTGCTTTGCGTTCCAACTGTTCGGCTTCTCGCAAAATCTGCTGAATCAGAAAGTACGAATCGTGTTGTTCGACCAATGCGTCAAGTGTTCGAGCACGAACAACTTCCAGAACTCGTGCCGGGTGGCCGAGCCGAATAGCCGGTTCACCGGCGGCGACCAGGCGTTCCAGCAGGTTGTCGACGGCAGTGTTGCTGGGAGCACACGCCAGCACGCGTTCCCCATTGGCCACGGCCTGGCGAATGACTTCCACAACGGTGGTGGTTTTGCCGGTTCCTGGCGGGCCATGAATGATGGCGATGTCATTGGCCGAAGTCGCAAATGCCACGGCTTCCTGCTGTGACTTGTTAAGCTTCTCTGAACGAATGACTTCGACGTTTGGACGAAATGTGGGGACTCGATCATACAGCAGAATGTCGCGTAACTGCCCTAAACGTGACGAAGCTTTCTGGGCGACGTCCATCGCGGCAATTTGTCGTTTGCGAGTGACTTCGTCCGGGGAAAGGTCCAGTCGAAATCGGTCACCTTCCGGCCAGGTTTCCACCGCGATTTCCACGGAACTCGCCTGGCGACCACTGACAACACCCTGAATCGCCTGGGTCTGAGATCCGTCTTCTGACGACAGAATGATCGGACTTCCCACTTTGAATTTGTGCCACGGCAGGCGATCTGGCGACTTTTTTTTCTTTAACGTCAGCAGGTAACGTCCGCCCAGTCCAGAAGTATGATTACTTACGAACAGGCCCAGCAATGTTTCTCCACCTCGTTCTGCCTGAGCGGAGGAACTGATTTTGCGACGTTCTTCAAGGCGTTCGCGTTCCGCTTCGCCTTCCATTTCCAACCAGCGACGAAGGTTGTTGAAGTGTTCTTCGGGACGTATTGGTTTTGGTTCTTGCGACATGACGAAGGAGCACACTAGCAAGGGCATGCCCTTGACCCAAATTCGAGCTAACGCTGTGAAACGCGACGATGTCGCTGTGAAAAGCTGACTCAATATAGCAGGCTTCCGACGATAACTCGGTTAACCTGTGGCTGATGCGCAAATTGAGTCTACGAAATGGTTTGAATTTCGGCCTCGAACTCTACGATTTGTACGTACGGCTCGCCACATAGACCGGCGCCAACCTTAGCGTTTTTCGGATGTCAGGAAACCTGCTTGTGAGTAATGTAAATCAATCGTTTTTGAAGAATTTGCGACATCTGGGTACGATTGAAGGTGTATCCACGCTGTTTTTGTTTGGTGTCGCCATGCCATTGAAGTATATGGCTGACATGCCGAAAGCTGTCAGTATTGCGGGATCGTTGCACGGATTTTTGTTTGTGGGGTTGGCTTTCATGCTGATGCTGGCGATCAACCGCGTCCCCCTTTCAAAGGGTTTGGCCTGTGCAGGAATTCTTGCTGCAGTGGTGCCCTTCGGCCCGTTTGTCTACGACCGCTGGCTTGCGAAAGTTGCTCAGCAAACAGAAGAATTGTCGTAACAGCGTTCGAAGAACAGTTGCTTTTGAACGGGCGTGCCTGGCCGCGGACAAGCTTCGGAATCGCCCTGCTGGCTACGAGCCGTGGGGTGGGCACCGCCCACCAGACACAGCAACACAAACGAATTGGTGGGCGATGCCCACCCTACTTCAACTGTCAGTTGGCGGCTGTCAAGCGGTGGCGGTTTTCCGCCTAGGGCTGACTGGTCTTTCCTGAATCTTCAATGCGTCTGGTTAACCAGATTTCAAAGTCACGTCGTCGCGAATCTGACGACTTCGGCGTTGGTGGAAACTTCAGAATAAACATTTCAATTTGTTGAGTGTCCAGTCCGCGCGCACGCCACCAGTTGCTGTCTGTGAAGTCCGTATCTTCCAGATAGGTGCCATGCAGGTTGGCAAGAGCCAATTCCGTCTCTTTCATAATGGCGGCTTCCATGTTGGCGCCGCTTAAGTCTGCTCCTGTAAAGTCGGCCCCCGTCATGTCGGCCATCGGCAGAAATGCGTCGCCCATTTTGGCGGCGACGAATTTTGCTTTATGAGCTTTCGATTGTTCCAGAGTTACTGACAGCAATTCTGCGTTGCGAAAGTCTGTTTCTTCCAGAATTGTTTTAAAGAAGCTGGCGTTGCGAAGTCTCGCTTTCGAAAGGTCCGCGTTTGACAGGTCAGAAAGATCCAATGCACTTCCTTCCAGGTTCGCTGCCGCCAGACGTACACCTGAAAAGTTACACGACTTCAGTTGCCCGGATTCAACCTGAATTCCCGCCAGATCGATTCCCCGTAAATCCATGTTGTCCAGCAATGCGCTGCGCCACTCTGTGTTGCCTTCAGCCGCCAGCTTAAGAAAACACTCAGCACGTTGAACGGGCGTCAGGCCAGCGTGGCACAAAGACCAAAACGCAGTTTGCTTTTGTTCGGCCGCTGTGCGAGCCAGTTGAGCATTAATCAGGTAAACGTTCACCGTCAAAATGGTTGCTACGGCCAGTCCCATCAGCCATCGCAGATTACGACCACGACCTGAATCAGCAACCGCCGGCTGAGCGGTTTGAGGTGTTGCCAGGTTCGGCGGCGAGTTTGTTTGTTTTTCGCTCATGCGCTTTGTTTCAACTAACGAATCAATGGTCTTCGCAGATCGGACAGATTCAATAACCCGTCGTTTGATGGCCGAATGGATTTTCAGAGACCATCGACTGATTTATCCCTGAAACCTGCCCGTTACGCATTGATATTTCCAGGGTCGCAAACGTTATCATGGCATCGACGGAGTATCATAGTGGCGTTGCGGAAAATTTAGGCAAGTTCCAGAAACGTGAGGACGGTTTTGGCTTGTAAAACGGCTGAATGCGGGACAAGTTCGCTTGTTGCGACGATCTGCTGGCGACGTTCGCCGCAGTGGAGAATCGTTTGAACGCGTGATTAAGAATATGAAACAGTTGAAGCTCGTGTCAGAACCAAATCCAACTTCGCCGCGCCGCAAAAGACGTCGTCCCGTTTTTTATCTGGCTGCCGTAGCGTTAGGCGTATTGCCGTTTCTGGCTTTGGAAGTTGCTCTACGAGTGTTTGGTGTTGGCGACGACGTGGCCAATGCCGAATTGCACGCGGGTTTCGGAAACGTCGCTCCACTGTTTCAGCTTGATGAAACTCAACAAGCCTATCAGACGAATCACGTAAAGGAACAATTCTTCGTCACGGATTCCTTCGCGGCCACAAAGCCAAAGGACGAATTTCGTATTTTCTGCCTTGGCGGTTCAACCGTTCAGGGGCGACCCTATCGACCGGAAACCAGTTTCGGCGAATGGCTGGAACTGGAACTGAACGCTATTGATGGCAGTCACAAGTACAAGGTTGTTAACTGTGGAGGCATCTCGTACGCCAGCTATCGATTGCGACCTGTTCTGAAGGAAGTTCTGAACTATCAACCCGATCTGATTGTGCTGGCCACCGGGCACAACGAGTTTCTGGAAGATCGAACTTATGATTCCGTAAAGTCGCGTTCCGGGTTTCGAATGCGGCTGGAAGATTCTGCGAAGTCTTTGCACACCGTGATGTTGCTAAGAAAGCTGGTTGGTGGAGCCCCCCGCCTTGAACCGCAGGAAGAAACGACGCCGTTGCCCAACGAAGTCGAAACTCGCCTGGATGACGATGCTGGTTATGCTTCTTACCATCGAGACAAACAATGGCGCGACGAAGTTTGTGAAGAGTACGACGTGTCGGTTACAGACATGGTAGAAACCTGTCAGGCGGCCGGCGTGCCTGTTTATCTTGTGAAGCTGGGGGCCAATCTGCGCGACTGCCCGCCGTTTAAGTCGGAACACAAAGACGGCCTTTCAGTCGAAGACGAACAAGGCTGGCAGGAACTTTTTGATGAAGCCACCGCAGTGGCGGAAAAAGACGGCAACGCGGCACTAAAGCTGTACCAGCAAGCGGCAAAGATTGATGATGAATATCCGCTGCTGCACTTCCGGATCGCCAGAACTCTGGATCAGCTGGGTCGATTCGACGAGGCGTTGGTTAGCTACAAACTGGCGTTGGATCAGGATATTTGTCCGCTGCGTTTGACCACACCGATTGCTGAACGTCTGGAAGCGATTGCTTCGAAATATTCGGTTCCGTTGGTTGATGCCGAATCGGCGATCGCCGCATTCAGTTCTCAGCAGATCACGGGCTACGACGCCTACATCGATCACGTGCATCCAACCATAGGAGCTCACCAGAAAATTGCGCAGCAAACCGCGGCGTTGATGGTGGAAAGCGGGCTGGTCAGCAAGGCAGACCATCTGACTTCTGTGCAACGCCGCCAGCTTTATCAAACACACATCCAACAGCTGGAGCCGACTTACTATTCTAACGGTCGCAGACGTATTGGATGGCTGGAAGGCTGGGCCAGAAGAAAACGACTGTACGACGAAACCCTGCCGGTTGATGCACGTGGCTACGTCGCCACCGCGTTGCGATATCTGGACCTGCATCGCTTTGATGATGCCTTCGGAAATATGACCAACGCCGTTGCACTTAGCGAAGACGCCGTCGGAATGTTTGTGTCGGCAGCCGCCGATATCTTTCAGCAGGGACGCAGTTACGAATCGAAATGGATTCTGGAACATCTGCAGCAGTGTTCGTTAACGGACACGCAGTTGGAGGCCGTTGACCTAGGTCTGTTGGTGATGGCGCTGGAAAACGGCCAGTCCGCTGACGTCGATCCGTTGCTGAAAAAACATACGGAACAATGGCCCCGGATTGTTGCCGATGATAAGTCTGGTTGGGCAACCGTAATTCCAAATCTGAGCGAACTGATCCAGCAAGCAACGGCACTTCCTCCATAATCAAACCATAGCAGAAAAGCTGCTGAACACTGCCGTCTTGGAAAAGCTGCGCATTTATTGGTGGGGACCCGATGTTGTTCACAGTTGAGCGAATGGGCCCTGGCGTTTGCTGACCTCAAAACACTCGTCGCACGTGGATCTTTCTGGTTTCTGCTCACAGAAAAACGTTTGCGCAATCGCATTGCACTGCGTGGTGTCTTGTCAGTTTTATCCGTTGCCGAAAGTGCGTTTTGTTTCGCCGTCTCACGCCTTCAGCAGCAGGAATTTCCGCCCCAGCATCATTCGGATGCTTTCCAGGAATTCGATGGATTCAATCCGCAGTCGTTGTTCGGGGCTAAGCCATCTGAGCGAAGGTTCCCAGAATTCCAATGGTGGTAAGTCCATGGCTACCCAGCCAGGCCGCGATTCTCGCAGGTTAATTCCGTCGAACCTCACATGCTGATCTTCGTTCAGAATGACAAATGAACCTGTGGCTTTGGTCTGATCTGTTAGGTCAGGCTGCAGCTCAAGCCGCAACGTCCCTACCGCTGTCGTCGGTTTTGCGACCGTCTGCTGCTTATCTGCGTCAGGCAGCCCGTTCGCGGCAACCGGTGTTTCAGGCGTATTGGAATTCAATGCATCAAGCGGAGACTTCACAGAGGTCTGTTTCAGCACGCTGACTTTTGTGTAGATTGTGGTTGTTTCAAGATTCGCGTGTCCCAGCAGTTTTTGAATCATCCGAATATCGGTTCCACCTTCCAGCAAATGAGTCGCAAAGCTGTGGCGTAGCGAATGTGGAGTCACGTTGCGATCAATTCTGGCCAGTTTGGCTGCCGCCGCAACAGCTCGCTGAATCGTTCTTGCAGAGATGTAGCGTCCTTCTCGCTGGCCTTCAGAAGGAAACAGATATTCGCTGTTGCCCGATAACTTTTGCATGCTGCGCAGCGGCGAAATCAGCGATTCCGGCAAAACAACAAGACGATCCTTTCTGCCTTTTCCCTGCCACACCAAAATTGTGCCTCGTTCAAAATGCAGGTCCGCCCATTTCAGGCGACTCACTTCGCTCACGCGCAGCCCAGCTCCATACATTAGCGACATCATCAGCTTGTCACGCAGTCGCACGCACGCATCAATCAGCAACCGCACTTCAGTGACGCTAAGCACCACCGGTAAACGTTTGGGTTTGCGAGGAATCGCCAGTCCCAGCGTCACCTCGCGACGGCACATCTTGTCAAAGATGGTCCGAATTGCAGACAGTGTGCCTGCCACGTGAGAAGACGAAGCGCCGGCGTCAACCATGACTTCCAGGAATTCTCGCACGTCTTCGCGGTGAACGTGATGAGGGGCTCGCCCAAACCAGCCTAAAAATCGCCGAATCGCATCCGTATAATCGCGAACGGTATTTGCCTGATAAAAGCGAATCCGCATTTCGCGACGAATGGTCGTCAGGAACTCTTCCGCCGTGGGAGTTCCCTGAACAACGGACAAAGGCGATTGGCAACGATCCTGAATGGCATCTTTAGGAGCATGACGCCCGGCCGCCGGAATATAGGCTCGACCATCCGGGTAAATCATAGACGGCTGATTGTCGCTGTTTTCGGGGATAGCGCTGTCCTGCGAATTGTTCCTGTCCGACATAACTAAACCGTCCCCCAAAACGGCCCGCTTTGGTACGACTGACATCCTTGTTTCAACATTCAATTGCTGCAAACTGATTCAAACGAAGGCGTCAACATTCGGCAAGTGTGTCAGATTCCGCAAAATAAAAAAACCTTGAAATTTGTCGAACAGTCGCTATCCTGCCCATCTGACGTCGCAATCCCGTTTCTGCGACACCTTGTCAGAGAATCACTATGTTAGCCGCCGCTAGATTTATGGCACATCCAGCCGTCGACAAATTCGGTGCCCTCGTGATTCGGCAGTTGCGGGACAGCTCAATTGACCACTTCGACCGGCTTGCGGGACAGCAGCACAAGGCTCCCGCACTTCTCGATCTCCAACGTCGACTCTCTGAGCTGCCCGACGACGTTCAGTCTATCATCCGCGATTGTGTTGTTTCGTGCGTTGACACGGGTTTACACGACCTTCTGTTCGGACTCGTTGAATCCCACGACGCTGACGATGGTATTGCCGTGATTGTCGACGGCACCAACATCGCGGACGCCAGTGACGGATTGCACGGCGAACAGTTCACTGATGACGGTTGGATCGCCAAATTCGGTGCTTTTGATCAAAACGGAGCGGCCCGCGGCGGCTAACATGGTTTTTACGCTGTGGCCTTCGGCACACCTTCCTTGGTTGGTCACGCGGGCTGGCTTTGGTACAATTTACGTAGTTCAGGCATCGCTCGCTTCGTTTAGGGCGGTGTCGTAAAAACCTTCCGTT
>CALFSX010000280.1 GCA_937916515.1 uncultured Planctomycetaceae bacterium
AGCCGCTCCGTTGTCGCTACGAACAAGGGCTTCGCCCTTGACCCGATGCCGTGGCATGCGGGAAGACGTGGAACGTGCGAACCGCCGAGCCGCTCCGTTGTCGCTACGAACAACGGCTTCGCCTAACGCCGTTAAGGATAATTTCAATGTTTCACCCGCGGTTGCAGACCACGGGTGAAAGGACTGTACCGTATTTCCTCAGCCACCAGTTTTAACTGGTGGTAAAACGGAATGCCGAGATATTGGTAGCCGGCTTTAGCCGGACGTTTTGTCATGGCTTCAGCCAGAGAGCAAGCCAATCTGTCGGAGCAGCGCGTGCTGCCACGATTGCATCGAAGCATTCAGCAGCCAGGCTATTGCAGCCTGGGTTCGCGCCGTTCCGGCACGCGTCGCACGCTCGATCCGGCCTACGCCACGGCTGAAGCCACTTTTTCGGTCGAAAGAACCTACGCCAGCGTGCTCAACAACGTTCATGTGTTCAAAAAAACAACCGCCATTCCAACGTTTCAACAGTTCAGCCCCGTTTTTTTGCCGAACTGTGGGTCCCGCCAAAACGGCTCGCACCAAAATTCATCGCGGATAAACCACTAACTCCCATTTGAAGGCTGATCCAACTACACTCCGGTGAATGCACCACAAAAAGTGCGTGTAACTTTTCAGAGCGAAAGCGGAGCTGTTTCCGAACGTTCGCTCAAATTTTGGTCAAGGGGCACGCCCAACGCACTTGTTAGGTTGCTGCAAGTAAACAGATGGCGAAGAAAAAGGGCAAAAAGAAATCGAGCAATCGAAAAGGCGGGAAGAAGGTCCGAGTCGACATTCGCCGTAACAAGCAGACTCGCGCTCGCGATCAAAACCTGACTCACGATTTGCTAAGCGACGACGTTGCCGCACAGGATGCCAGTAACAACGAACGTTTCAGCGGCAAAGGTGCTTTGTCTCGTCGACGCACGCTGGTTGGCGTTGAAGTTGACGGAGATCAGTTTGTTCGCAACGTCGATACAGAAGGCTGCACGACGGGCCGAGTGACCAGTTTTGTTGGTTTGAACTGCCGCGTTCAATCGGACGAAAACGGTCGCGAATACGAATGCACCATCCGCGGTATTCTGCGAACCCTGGCTCGCGACAGCCGCAACGTGGTGGTGACGGGCGATCGAGTTCTGTTTCGTCAGGGAGGCGACGATCATCAGGGCGTGATTGAACGAGTTGAGCCGCGGCATGGAGTTCTGTCTCGCAACAGCCACGGACGCGAACACATTCTGGTGTCGAACATCGATCAGGTGTTGATTGTCGCTTCAGCTTCGGACCCCGATCTGAAGCCAAACCTCATCGACCGATATATCGTGATGGCAGAACGTCACGACATAAAACCCATTATCTGCATCAACAAAATCGACCTGGTCGACGTTGTACAACTGCAAAGTGTGGCGGCCATGTATGGTCGGCTGGGCTATCAGGTGGTGTTGACCAGCATCAAAACCGGTTGCGGCATCGATCACCTGCGGCAGCTGCTGCAAAATCGACAAACGGCACTTAGCGGGCAAAGTGGAGTAGGAAAATCTTCGCTTTTGAATGTTGTGGATTCGACGCTGAATCTGGACACCTCAGACGTCAGCGATTCCAGCAGCAAGGGAACTCACACAACTCGACGAGCTCGCCTGTTACCACTGACTCAGGGCGGTTGGGTGGCAGACACACCCGGTATTCGACAGTTTGAACTGTGGGACATTTCGATGGAAGAAATCGACGGCTACTTTATTGAATTCTGCCCCTTCATTTCTTACTGCCAGTTTTCCAGCTGCAGCCACACTCACGAAGCTTCCTGCGGCGTAAAACGAGGCGTTGAAGCCAACTTAATTCATCGCAGCCGCTACGAAAGCTACCTGCGAATTCGCGAAGAAGACATCTTCCTGTGGAAGAATCCAGCTCGCGGACAATCCTAACAAGGGCTTCGCCCTTGACCCGGTGGCGTGGCGTGTGAGAAGACGTGGGGAGCGTTAACCGCCGAGCCGCGATGTTGTCGCTTCACCCAACGCCGTTTTTCAGCCACCAGTTTTAACTGGTGGTCAACGCTTCGTCATTCCCGCGCAGGCGGGAATCCACGGGCACTGTGCTGGCTGGGTTTCCGACAGCGCGGCAATGACGGTTGGGGATGCGGGTGAGGTGGCCGTGGCGTAGGCCGGATCAAGCGTGCGACGCGTGCCGGAACAGCGGAAACTCTGGCTGGAGCTGAATACTCCGATGCAATCGTGGCAGCACGCGCTGCTCCGACAGATTGGCTTGCTCTCTGGCTGAAGCCATGACAAAACGTCCGGCTAAAGCCGGCTACCAATATCTCGGCATTCCGTTTTACCACCAGTTAAAACTGGTGGCTGAGGAAATGCGGTAAAGGCACCGAAAGCGCCTCACACGTTGCGAACGTCATTTTGGGTGGGATTCTGCGAGTTTAGCTGCCGCAGTATTGGCAAACTGAGATCTGCATACTTGCAGGAATGCGTTAGATTGCGAGAATTGGTTGCTTCCCTTTCCACCGCCAAGATTGACGTCATCGGCCATGCTTGAATCCGCTGTTTCACAGGTTTGTTTTTCCGACGAAGAGGTTCGATCCTTCGAACGCGACGGATACATCATTCAGCGCGGGCTGATGCCGGAATCTTACATCAACCGCATCCTGGATGTCGCTCGGCGAGACGCGGGGTTGCACTATGGCGATATCGAATACGAAGCCGATGTGCAGTATCCCGGTGCTCCCACGTCTGTTGAAGCGGAAGGTGGTCGCACAATTCGACGGCTGAAGCAGGCGTTTAGTCGTGATCCCGTGTTTTCGCAAATGGTGAAAGAACCATTTCTGCTGAACCGGCTGCGACAGTTGGTGGGGCCTCCCGTTGTCATGCCGCTGGCTCACCACAATTGCATCATGACCAAACATCCAAAATACAGCAGCGACACGGGCTGGCATCAGGATATCAGGTTCTGGAATTTCAAGACATCAGAACTGGTCAACGCATGGGTCGCTTTGGGAGACGAAACTCTGGCAAATGGTTGTTTGCGGCTGCTTCCGGGAACTCATCGCATGCAGTGGAGCGCCGCCAATCTGGATGAAGGCCTGTTTCTTCGCGAAGACCTGCCAGAACACCGAATCCACCTGGATTCTGCTGTCACGGCAGAACTAAAAGCTGGCGACGTGCTGTTCTTTCATGCTCGCTGCTTTCACGCGGCAACGCGTAACAATTCCGAAAACACAAAGTACTCCGCCGTGTTCACGTTTCGCAGTTTAGACAATCCTCCTGTTGAAGGCAGTCATTCTGCAGCCTTGCCGGAATTGTTGTTGTGAGACAAAACGCGTTGAAGACGACCACAAGTCAGCATGAAACGCTATAGTTACCCGTATGAAGCTGGCTTTCGAACCCATCTGGCCCTGGCCGTTAATTCTTTTTGCCTGCGTGGCCATGCTATTGGTCGTCGCGATAGGGTATCCGCGCCGAGTGAGGCATCTTCCGACAGCGTGGCAGCGAGTGTTGCTGGCACTGCGGATTGCGTTGGTGCTGATCTTAACGCTGTGGCTGTGCCGTCCGTTGCTGGTCATAGAATCCGACGACAAATCGGATGCCGTCCTGTATGTGGTCACCGATTCCAGCCGCAGCATGGACACTCCGGATGGGCTGGGCGGGATGACGCGGCGAGCTCAGCTGATTCAGTTATTCGAAGAAGCCAGTCCACTGCTGAAGCAAATCAGCGAGTCTGTTGAAGTTCGTTTTCGCGACCTGTCCGAAGGAATGGTGGCCTACGACACCATTTCTCCATTGGCAGAAGGCCCAATGACAGCTATCGGCGCGAACTTTGAAGAGCTTGCGAAGGAAGCGAATCGGGAGAAAATTGCCGCCATCCTGTTTTGGGGCGACGGTAAACAGGCGGCCAGTGGCAAGCTGGATATTGACCCGTTTCAGGCGGCCAAGTTGCTGGCTCGGCAGCATCGTCCCATTTACACAGTTCCGTTTGGCAGTTCGGAAATCGCGTCCACAACTCTGGACCTGTCGGTGACAGAACTTGATGTTGCTCGTGATGTTTTCATTCGTAATGTGGTGCCGATTAAAGTTCGTTTTCGAGCACTCGGGGCCGATGGTCGTGAAACAAGAATTCGTGTGTTTGTGGAACAGCGCAACGGAATTCCAAACGGCACCAGCGGTCCCATGGCGGCGGTCCCGCGAGATCAGGACAACGTGACAGTTAAGAATTTGACCGTCAACAGTGCCAATGACGACGTCACCGTTGATCTGCAGTTTGTTCCCGAACAGGCGGGGGAAATTAAAATTGCTGTCGAAGTTGATCCTGTTGCCGGAGAAGCTCAACTAAGCAACAACCGCATCGAAACAATTATTCGTGTGCGTTCCGGGGGAATTCGAGTCGTTTATTTTGACACCGTTCGCAGCGAACAAAAGTGGCTGCGTCGAATTAACGTCAGCAGTCGAGTTCAACTGGATGCAAAGCTGATTCGCACGGGCGGGATTGCTCAACCGATCAACATTGACGAATCGTGGTTCGAGCCCGGCAACTACGACGCCTTCATTATCGGCGATGTTGCCGCAGAATGGTTTGGCCCCGAACGGCTGAAGAAAATCGCCGCGTGTTGCGATCAGGGTGCCGGGCTAATGATGATCGGCGGCGAGAACAGCTATGGAGCCGGCGGTTATCAGCGTACTCCGCTGGCTCGGCTGTTGCCCGTAGTCATGACGGATACCGATCAGCAGCTGACAGACGACGTGCGCATGTTGCCCACGCGAGCTGCGTTGACCGATCCAATTCTGCAGATTGCTGCTCCCGACCAGAACAGCCGACGCTGGAACGAACTTCCGCCGCTGCGAGGTGCGAATGTGCTGCGAGTGAAAGAAGGCACGGGAGCTCAGGTGTTGGCCGTGTCACCAACGGAACTGCCTCTATTGGTGCGTCAGAACACCGGAGCGGCTCGAGTGATGGCATTCGCGGGTGACACCACCTGGCAATGGGCCACGGACGAAGATTGGGGCGCAGAAGCTCACCAGCGATTCTGGCGGCAGGTTATTTTCTGGCTCACAAAAATGGAGAACGACGGCGAAACTCCATTGTGGGTCAATGCAGAACCGCGCGACCTGAATCCCGGACGACTTGTGGAACTGGCTTTCGGACTTCGCGACGGCAACGGTTTGCCAATGTCCAACGTAGACTACAAAGTGAACGTGAAACGTCCTGATGGCGAAGCGGAAAACGTGACTCCACGATCCGTCGATGCTCGCGGAGCGGGAGATTTTCAGGACACGTTGTTGCCGGGCGACTATTGGGTAAATGTTTCCGCCGAAGGTGGCGAGGGACGAGGCACAATGTACGCCAGCACTCGTTTTCTGGTTAATCCCCGCGACCCGGAACTCGACAATCCCGCTGCCGACCCCGCACTGATGCGAGAACTTGCTCACGTCAGCGGTGGCGACTTTCTGACACCGGAAACCATGATTGAGCGACTGCAGGTTTGGGCGGCGGATGGCTTGCCAAGTCTGGAAATGAAACGCTCCGAACGATTGAACCTGTGGGACAACTGGTACAGCCTGTTGCTGTTTGTCATCCTGATCGCCGCCGAATGGGCTTTGCGGAAAAAACGGGGATTGGTTTGAGTCTGTGTAGGGGCGCGTGGCGCTGCGGGGGCTGGATTTCAGCCAACAGTTTTAACCGGTGGTAGTTTCTTAAAAGTCTGAACGTGACACGTACAGGCAACCCAGCCCCAGCATGATCAGCACAAAGATTGCATTGTCGCGAAACACTTTGTTGTAGTTAAACGTTTCGCGTTCCTGTTGCAGACTTTCACGATCGACCGAACCCGGAGGTCCTCGCGTTTCATTCACCAACACCGAATCTTCGCCTGACATCACAAACGGCACAAAACGGTCCAGTTGAGATGGCTTGGGCAAGGCCGACCAGATTGGATAGATGGCAAGGTCATAGAAATCGTAAACCCACGACGTTGGTTGCGACCATTCCGCGGTTTGCTGTGCACTGCCGATGTCGTATTGCCTGACGGCAAGCCTGCCGTCAGAAACAAGCAGCTTTCCATCAGGGGAACTTGCGACAGCCGTGCAGACTCCGCTTTCCGGCGGCGACCACGACATCCGTTGTCCGGAATCACCACTAAACAACGTAACGCTTTCGTCGTGCCTTAACACGGCCAACCAGCTTCCGTCCGTTGCCGCGACGCACACGCGAGGAATCGCGGTTGGTTCAGCGGGCAGTTCGGTAACGATATTTAGCGTGTTGCAGTCGACAACAATCACTCGACCGTCACCCAGACCAACAATGCAGTACTTACCCGAGGCCGCGATAACTGCTTGTTTTGACGTGTCCAGATTCACCGATGTCTGCAGCGTGTAGCCGCCGTCTTCCGCTGGATTCAGCAGATGCAAATCGCCTTCGCTGTAGATGAGGATTTGGTCGGAAGTGGAATTCAGCGCGCTGCTTATCGACTTTTTCACGTCGGGATACTTGTCAACTTTGACCGACCGAAACGCTTTGCCACCGCCTAAAAGTCCGCCGGTAAAGGCTCCCAGAAACTTTGCTTGCTTCTGTTGGTTTTCGGTTTGCCCCACGTATTCGTAAATGGCATCTTTGCCGGGCAGTAAAACTCGCCCCGATCGATCAATCAAGACAGTTTCGACCACATCGGGCGTGCGTCCCAACGGAATTCGTTCCCAGTCCTCGTCTGCCGATCCCGCGACAAGTTCGGGAACTCCCATCGCACCGAAGCGACCGGGCGTGGTCTGCAGTGAGAAGATTTGCTGAGTGGCTGAGTCGAACGTGTGAGTCAGCCGCGAATTGGCTCCCCAGATGCGTGAAGAAAAGTCAGGGCCACCCGGCGATTGTACGCGGAACACTTCGTCCCATTCGGACGTCTTTGGATTCCACAAACGAGTATTCAATCGGCCGTCAATCACCAGAAGGCTATCGCCCGCTACTGTAATTTCCTTAATGCCTTTGGACCGAACCAGGTTGTCTTCAAGCTGCACTTTGGCAACTTCAACAACCTTGATTCCCAGCCAGAACAACAGCACCACACTTAGCGCAACTGTTGAATTTCTCCAGATCGCTCCCGCCAATGCCGACACGGAAAAGTAGATCATGAACAGGAACACGTAAATCGGAATGCACCAAAACAGTTCTGTTCGCCAGAACAGCATGCGAGTTCCCAACAGAAACCAAACGCCGGTTACCAGCACCGTGGAATACATCAACGTAAACGTGCATCCTCCCAAAAACTTGGTGATGTACAACAGGCCTCTGTTAACCGGCTTGCTAAGCAGCAAAGCGATTTCACCCGGCTCGAATGTCCGAGGAATCAGCGGCGCGGTAACCAGCAGCGACGCGAAAATTCCGATAAAGCCCAGAAATACGCTCAATACGGCTACAACCGCAGTTTCAAAAACAAGTTCAAACTGCGACGGAGTAAGCGGAATTGAATCCACCAGGGTTGCCGTAGCATAAACCAATGAGATCGCGTTGCTTTCGGTGACCACAATCCATTTCGGAAAGGCCGCTGACAGTGCCAACAGGTTCAGGCGTTTGCTACTTTCGGCGCCGAGATTTCCCTGAGCGATCAGATCAGTGGCTTCCTGAGGCAGCTTGACATCGGCCCAGCTGGTTTTGTCAAACAAGTCCGGATTATCCAGCAACTTGTTCATGGCCGTCACAACTTCTCTTTGCCTTGAACTGCCAGCTCGCCGATCGCGGCCAGTTTCCGCTTGTTGCTCCGGTTCCTGCAACCGTTTCAGTTGCTTCTTTTGTTCGTCCGTCAGCTGGTTCCAGATTTGAGCGGCCGGCGTCTGCATTTCGTTTTGGCCATCGGCGATGGCCTGCAACAGTTTTTCGAAATTCGCAATTTCGCTTCGACGTAACTGTGTGGCCTTTTCAATCTTCAATCCAAAGGGAGCCAACAGCAGCAGGATGACGGCGATGCCAATCAAAGCAATCCACAGCACTCGCGATGCCATGGCTTCTCGAAACGAATCTTTCAGGACAGCGATATAAGGTCTCATGTTCCGCTTTCCTTCACAATTTCCAGAAACGCTTCTTCCAAAGTCAGGTCGCGTCGTTTCATGCTGAGAATGCTTATTCCGGCGGCTCGCAGAGAATCAATTGTTCGATCGACAGCCGCCTGATCGGCCAGTTTGGCGTCGATCTGCAGAATGCCGTCGGCCATCACAAGCGGTGAACTGACAGTGGCGTCGCCAAAACATTGGCGAGCCGCCGCTTCTGTGCCAGCTGCTTCGGGGCCAGCCAATCGAAACACCAGCGGCGATTCTTCCAGCGCCTGAGTGAGTTCTTTAACGCTGCCGGTTTTTCTCACCTGGCCATTTGTCAGAATGGCCACGCTTTCGCAGATGAGTTCAATTTCCTGCAACAGGTGACTATTCAGAAATACGGTGGCTCCTTCTTGAGAAAGCCGTCGCAGCACTTCGCGAATTTCTTTGCGACCAACCGGGTCAACTCCATCAGTTGGTTCGTCAAGAATGATCAGTTCCGGTTTGTGCAACATTGCCTGAGCCAGGCCAAGTCTTTGCTGCATGCCCTTGCTGTAACCGCTGACACGGTCTTTTTCGCGGCCCTTTAAGCCGACCACGTCCAGCAGTTCGGGTGCACGACGGTTGACTTCAGCCACGCTAAGCCCGCTTAAGCAGCCATAGTATTCCAGAGCGCTGCTGCCGGTGAGGTGTCGTGGGATACGATGATTTTCCGGCAGATAACCGATCCGTCGCCTGGCGGCCAGTTCTCCCGCCTGGTGTCCAAGCACGGTCGCTTCACCGGCAGATTTGCGGACGATTCCCAGCAATACTTTAATCAACGTCGTCTTGCCGGCACCATTCGGTCCCAGCAAGCCATAGATCTTTCCTTTCGGAACTTCCAGAGTCACCTTTTGCAGGGCGTGAAGTTTTCGCCGACGGATCAGCCCACCGTGATACGTTTTTTCCAGGTCTTTCACCTGAATCACTGCTTCTGTAGTCACCACAACGTTCCTCGCAAATTGATGCCGACGCTTCTGCTGTTCCTACAAGACGCAGTTTTAAACGTCCTGTTCTCGCACGTCTGCCTGTCTGGAAGACAGTTGACGGTTGTACGCTCCAATGGTTTCTTTGCGTCGCAGCATGCCCAGCAATTTCCCGGGTTCGACCGGATCCATCACTGGCAGTTCATCCAGATTTAATGCGGTGAACTTTCGCAGTGCCACGTTCAGGTCGTCGTCTGGTTTGACGCTTAAAAAGTTGGTGGTCATCACGTCGGCAGCGTCGGCCAGCTGCCAGATTGTTTCGTCGTAGATGTAAGATCGAACATCGTCTGCGGAAAAGATGCCCACCATTTTCCCCTGATCATCAACGACAGGGAAATAGTGCTGATGAGTCGTGCTTAAGAGCTTGACAATGGCTGATAGTGGCATCGCTTCCGGAACGTTTTTAATGCGACGATCCGTCTTGATCGCATCTTTCACTTTGATTCCTTCAAGCACGTCCACCATAAAGTCGCCGCGATGAGCGGGAGACTCCAGACGAGACGGTACCTGCTTCTTGTACAAAGTCGTGCCGCTGCACAGCAGAAAGCACAGCGTCGAAACCCACATCGTGGGCAGCAACAACTGGTAACTTCCCGTCATTTCGGAAACCATGATAATGGTAGAAATGGGAGCTCGCGCAATGCCGGCGAAAAATCCGGCCATCGCAACAACGCCGAAGGCTCCAGGGGAAACTGACAGCCAGCCAAAGCTTTGCACGGCTTTTCCGGTGGCAACACCAATACAACCCCCGATCACCATCGATGGCCCAAACACTCCACCGGAACCGCCGGAACTAATCGTCAGTGACGTGGTCAGAATTTTCATCAGTCCCACGGTTAACAGCATCGTTACCGTCAGCTTTTCGGGAGATTCCAAAGCCGTCTGCAGAACGCCATAGCCAGTGGCCAGCACCGCCAGAGAAGATCGATCCTGTCCGCAGGCGTAGTACAGGCCAATCGCGACGCAGCCGGTTAACAATGCTCCAATGGCTGGTTTGATATGTCGAGGCCCCGGCACTCGTTTGAAAATATCGTGAACGCCATAGAAAACTTTGATATAGCAAACGCCAACCAACGCCAGCACAAGAGACATCAAGCCGTAGGGAATCAACTCCGCCAACGACGACATGCTGTAAGCCGGAAGCTTTCCGAATACATGGCTGAAGGTCATGCCAGTGGGCAGAAACAAACCATACAAAGAATACGCAACGATCGAGGAAATGGCGGTCGGAACAATCACTTCCGATTCCAGATCCGCGTCGCGATACATAATTTCGCCAGCGAAAATCGCGCCCGCCAGGGGAGCTCGAAAAATGGCGCCGATGCCAGCTCCCATGCCAGCCGCCAGCATAATACGACGGTCGCGAGCGGAAAGTCCCATTCGCTGGCCAAGAAACGAGCCCAGTGCTGCACCGATCTGCGCGATCGGGCCTTCACGCCCCCCCGAGCCCGCGGTTCCCAGAGTAATGGCAGAAGCCAGTGTCTTCACCATGGCGACCTTGAAAGGAATGTTGCCGCGTTTACGGTGAAAAGCATCAATGGCACCGTCCGTGCCGTGTCCCTCCGCTTCAGGAGCAAACGTGTAAACCAACCAGCCGGACAGTAATCCGCCGACAACCATCACCGCCAGCAGAGCACCAAAATTCAGCACGGCGTCCGATGGGTGAAACATGTGGTGTTCCCCCTTGGCTCCCGCTGGCGAAAATCCGGCAAATTGAGAGGTCGCATACCTGGTAACAAACTGCCCGGCGACATCAAAAATGATCGCTCCAATTCCAGCCGTGATCCCCACAATCATTGACAGGAAGAACCACTTCCCAGTGAACGGTGAGTGAAATAATTTCATGAACGACCAAAATCCCAACGAAATACAACAAACGAATAACTCAACCGGGCTCATGGTGGCGACCTGACTGCCCGGCGAAAGCTTAATTGCCACTTTCCAGCAGTACTTTCGTGAATTGCATTCATTTTCGCTAGTGCGTTGCCTCAGTTTCGATTTTTGGGACAGCCGCTAAGCCCGGCTCGCAAAGAACCAGGCCCCGGGCCCGACTTCAAGCACCAACGCACACAACCGCTGCCTCCCAAAGCTGCCGCTTCGCCGCTGCCCAAACCATGACTGAGATGCCCAGTGCCGGCTGTCAAATGGAAGGCGACTCCAATAAAGTCTCGAAAACAGGTGTGCGTACCAGCAAATGCGGGCTCCGCGGTTGCTCTTTTGTCGTTCAAATTCACGGCGAGAATCCGTCGTGTTTTGTTAGAGTCTTACTTAGGGTTATACGCGCAAGATGCGCACATGTTGGCCATAGCGACAACGGAGCGGCGCGCCGATTCGAGCGTTCCACGTCTTTCTGCGGGCCACGCCGCTGGGTCAAGGGCGAAGACCTTGCTGGGGATTTAAGAAAAACACCCGCAGTGCCAGCGACGTGGGCGCGCGTTAGTACGTCGTGCGATACACTGACGTAGCCGACAGGACCAGCATCTCCCTGAAGCCCCTACGTCAGCGCCCTGCAGTCGCGTAACCAAACGGAACAACAGGAGTAATTCACGTGTCGATCCCGGATTTTCAAGCAATCATGCTGCCGTTTCTTCAGGTGCTCGAAGGGGGCGAGGAAATGTCGACCAATGAGGTTGTTCATGAATTGGCTGACCATTTTCAGTTGTCAGACGAAGAACGAACTGAGATGCAACCTGCTGGTGGGGCTCAGCTGTTTCGCAATCGAGTCCATTGGGCCAAGCTTCACTTGAAGAACGCTGAGCTAATCAACAATCCGTCGCGTGGTGTGGTCTGCCTGAGTGATGAAGGACGCGAGGTGCTTGCTGATCCACCGGAACGCATTGACATTCCGTTTCTGAAGCAATTCGACGCCTATCGTACATTTCTTAATCGCAGCAAGACCGCTGCCGCCGAGCCTGATTCTAATGTTGAAGACGTGGAGCTTGCGCCGCCGTTCGACCAGTTGTTCGGGGACATGGAAAACGCGCATTCCGTCCTCGACACGTTTGCCGACGTGTTGCAGGAGTTGAAGTGCGACTCCGAAGTTCAGGATGTGCGAGCCAGCATCAGCCTGCAGCGATGGAGCGGTCAGCGTGTTCGGATGCGCATCAACTACGCCAAATGGGCGGTATTTGGCTATCGGATGGAGCGAGGGGAAGGAGCGTATCAGATAGTCCTTCCACAAGGAGATCCTGCCGAGCGTCTGGTGAAGGCCCCGCACGCCTTTGCTGAACGGCTGGAAGACACCACGTATGTTTTGGGTTGGATTTCACAAAGTAACTTCGAAATGCACCGCGAGACTTTATGGGCTTCGATGCGAACGTCACTGCAAGCGGTGCACCGAAACTTCTCTCAGTGGGCATCCTCACCTTACACGAACGCCAATCGTTCTGAGTTGTACACCATTATTCTCAACCCGGAACAGCGTCTTGGTGTGCTGCTATCAGGTGTTGATTCACCGGACGATATCACAAACTCACCCGAAACGAAGTATTGGTTGATTGCTCCCGGACGCGGTGCGGAACTCTGGGATGAATGGCAGCGAGACGGAGCGATGAGCATTGGTTGGGAAGATGTCGGCAGTCTTGATGAGTTTGGCACGAAGGCGGAAATCGTCGACGCTTTGAAGGCCGCTTATCCGGACGAAGGAGCCAAAAACGTGGCTTACATGCTTTGGGCCTTTTTACGTGGAATCAAAGTCGGGGACGTAATCTTCGCCAAGCGTGGAAGGTCGAACATTCTTGGGTGGGGCCTGGTCACGTCGTCGTATCAATTCGACTCAAATCGATCGCCGCATCCTCATGCTCGCCAGGTCGACTGGAAGAGCAGCGACGAGTTTCCAGTGCCAGACTCGTACCAGACCATGCTGCCGATGAAAACTCTGACAGCGATGGGCGACAAACCTGAGTTTCTCGATGCCATGTCGAGCGTCTACAGCGATATCCCCGGACTGGAAGAGGACGATGACGGTGTTCAACGGACATGGTGGCTCAATGCCAATCCAAGTCGATGGGATCCAGGCACGTTTCCCATCGGGCACGAAGAATTCTATACGCCCTACACCAGCCAGGGAACGATGCGTCGGATTCAGCAGGCTTTCAGAAGTGCGAAGACCGGCGACCAAATTCTGATTTATGTAACTTCTCCGCAGCGTTACCTGTGGGGATTGGCCACAGTGACCGCTGGATTGCAGGACACGGATCAAAAGGAACTGCGATTTCGTTTGGATACGGAATTTGCCCGTCGCGTCCCGTTGGAAGAAATGAAAGCGGAAACAAGTCTGGCTCAGTGCGTACCGCTCATTCAACCTCAAGGTTCGCTGTTTCCACTGACGGTTGATGAATTCACCACCTTGAAGGCGTTGACCGAACGGGTTCCTTTCACTGAGCGGTTGCCTGAATACACCCGGGAAGACGCTTTGAACGACCTGTTCATGCCGGGAGAAACACTGGACAGGGTTGTCAGTCTGCTGAAGAGAAAACGAAATGTGATTCTTCAAGGAGCTCCAGGAACGGGCAAGACGTTTGTCGCTCGGCGGATAGCGTATCTGGTCATGGGTGTCAAAGACTCGACTCGCGCACCGATGATGCAGTTTCATCAGTCAACGTGCTACGAAGATTTCATTCAGGGATACCGACCTGATGGTAAAGGTGGATTCACACTAAAGGATGGCACGTTCTACGAATTTTGCCGCCGCGCTGTGCTGCAGCCTGATCAGGCGTTTGTCTTCATCATTGATGAGATCAACCGCGGGAATCTGTCGAAGGTCTTCGGTGAATTGATGATGTTGATTGAGGCGGACAAACGCGATGCAAGCTTTGCCGTTCAGTTGGGCTATTCAACGGAAGAAGAGGAACTGTTTTATGTTCCATCAAATGTGTATTTGCTCGGCACGATGAACACCGCGGACCGGTCGTTGTCTTTAGTTGACTTTGCGTTACGACGTCGGTTCGCTTTTGTTGAACTCGCTCCCGGTTTTGATTCACCGGAATTCGAAACCTGCCTTGTGGCTCAAGGCGTGTCCGCAAACTGCGTGAGCGAAATACGTCGTCGCATGAATCAGCTGAACGATCATATTTTGCAGGATGCCCATAATCTCGGCCGCGGATTTTGTATCGGCCACAGTTTCTTTGTACCCACGGAACACATCTCTGACGAAGCACAGTGGCTGGACGACATCATTGAATATGAAATCGTGCCGCTCATTGAAGAATACTGGGTTGATGACGACAAACAGAGAAACGCGGCTTTGGAAATGGTGCGAGACTAATCATGCGAAACCACAAGCCGGCGATACCGATCGCAAATCTCTACTACTTGCTGGCCTACGCTTGGAATCACTACGTTCCAGGTGAGGAAACGGACCTGGCCACAGAAGGCTTCGACAATATTCACGACCTGCTGGCGTCGGTGCTTTGTCGTGGCATTCGTCGCCTTGCCGTGTGCGGGCTGGATAAACATTATTCCGAGAACGTCGAACAAGCTGCGAGATTGCGAGGGCGGGTACTGCTGGCAGACAGTTATCGACGACTGACTCACCGGTCAGGCACTATGATCTGCGAGTTTGATGAGCTTTCGATCGATACCCTGCCCAATCGGATCTTGAAGACCACTGTCGACCAGCTTTTGACTGTTCCATTTGTCCACAAGAAAATCCGCCCCGATATCAGGCATGCTCAGAGACTGCTCCAGGGAATTACTCCGATTGCCGTGAATCCCAGAGCGTTTTGTAAAGTGCAGTTGCATCGAAACAACAGGCATTATCGTTTGTTGCTTCATATCTGTCGTCTGCTGCACGAGTCCTTGTTGCCTGGTGAAGAAACAGGACACAGTCGATTCAGAGACATACTGACGGACGAAACAAGGATGCCTCAGTTGTTTGAAAAATTCGTTTTCAACTTTGCTGAAATGCACCTGAAGAATACAAAGGTGTCTTCCGAACGAATGCGATGGGTTGACGCAACGACTGATGAAAACGTTTTGAGTGTCCTTCCAACAATGTTGACGGACGTCACACTTGAATCACCAAGCCGCAAGACGATTCTCGACTGCAAGTTCTATAAAGAAGCGTTGGTTGCCCGAAAAGAGAAACTCCGATTTCATTCCGCTCACCTTTATCAACTGAACGCCTACCTGCAAAACAAAGCGAAGCAATCGGGCTGGGAGCAAGTGAACGGAATCCTGCTATATCCAGCGGTCGATCATCATTGTGATTATCGATTTCGACTTCTTGGTCATGACGCTCAAGTGCGAAGCGTTGACCTGGACAAGCCGTGGTCGCAAATTGAGGAGCAATTGACCAGCATCCTCGGTGCATCGACTTGAGTAACAGTGACGTTTAACGTATTGAAAACGTCCCCGACCTCTGAATGCCGGCGGGACGCGCCAAGGACCAGCGACGTTTCTTGGGAAGTCGCGAATCAGGCCGCCAGCGAGGCTCGGCGGCGGTAGGCGCACAGGCCGCAGATGCCTGCCAGAGCTATAAAGCTGTTGGGTTCCGGTACAGTCGCTGAGGACCTCAGGGTCCATCCAATGTCCTGGAGAATCCCCAGGTCAATTTCGGAATACGTCTTTTTCGCGACGTTAGGATCGATTGCTGGAGTCATCACAGCACCGGGATATGTTGTCAAATCAACGTGCGACAGGCTGGAGCCAGATGCAAATGTTGCTGGAGCATACATGCGTACCAGATTGCCGCCATTGGCCGCCACGGCATTAGCACCGCTGAAGAATACGTTGTTGCCAGTCAAATCTGCCGTGTTGCCAATAAAATCTCCGCCAGCAGCGAAGAATGGATCTCCCGAACCATTCACCAGAAATGAATCCAGAACCGAATGTGGTCCGGGATCGACACTGTTCAGGCGACTGGTACCGTCGGCACCTGTCAGGCTCAGGAAGCCCAGCGCGTGCGTCACTTCGTGAAGAGCTATTGTGAACAAGTCAAACTGGCCAACAGTTGGCGTGTCGTTTTCTGGATTCCAGTTATAACCAAAGTCAAACGTCACAAAACCATCGCTGCCACCAGTAGGATCGATTCCGGTGGTCGCGTGTTGGTACAGAATTCCGTTGGAAAAACCTGGCGTTACAAAAAAATACGTTCCAGCCGATGCCAGAAACCCGCCGCCATCAGTTTCAGAGGCATTGACAGCAAAATCAAGCGTCACGTCGGCGGTATCAAACGTTGCACTTACATAATTGAGCGCAGCTTCAAACGTGTTACGTCGAGTTTGCCCAACAGCGTTGCCGAGCCCAAAGCCCACGGCTGAATTCCCGTCAGCATAAGTGACATTCCACGAAATAATCCCCGCTGTTGCCGGTGGTACAAATGAGACAAGCACTAAGAACACTACAAAAACAGTCGCCCTCATTCGTTCCTCCAGTCAGCTCATGGTGAATCGTGCCGCCGGAGTTTATTTACGCGCAGGACTGAACACAAGTATTGAAATACCAATTTCAGCATGGTTGCCCTGAAAAACAGACAGACAGGCAGACGTTCGTCGGCAGCGTCACGGAGTTCGCAGACGAATAACATTAAAGACCGCTAGTTCGAGCGATGGACGATCATCAAGCCGTCACAAACTGCCGGGTGATTTCAGTTATAGCGATCTGTCGGCTATGCTGCTGCTGCTGGCTGAAGTTTCCAGTCACGCTTGTTAGATGTATTGACCTCAATGATTCGTGCATGGCAGTGAAAAGCGATTGGATGTCTGTGACGAAAACGTGTCTGACAGCTCTGCTGACGATGCTGTGGTGCAGTTCGTTGATCGCTCAACAACGGCTCAAATACGTTCCGGCACCACCGGACAATCCGCTTAAAGGGCTGGTTCCCTATTCGCAGCCGCATGCTGATCGTTTTCCACACAGCATGGAATTCAGCTATCTGCCGTTAAGCGAACTGCTAACAGGACCAGACACGTACGACTGGCAACCGCTCGAAAAACTTCTGAACGACATCGCGTCGCGACGGCACCAAACGGTGTTCAGAATCTGGATGGAATATCCCGGCCGCAAAGATGGCATTCCGAAGTATCTTGAAGACAACGGGTTGAAGGTCACCGAATGGCTGAATACCAACACAGATCCCTTCCCCAGACAAATGGTGCGAACGCCCGATTACGACGACGCAAACCTGCGAACTGCGCTGCAGTCGTTCATTCAGGCATTCGGGCAGAAGTACGACGGCGACCCACGCATTGGATTTATCACGGCCGGCATTCTGGGAACGTGGGGTGAATGGCACACGTATCCAAGAGGCGAATTGATGGCCAGCAAAACAGTGCAGGCTGAAGTGATGGATGCCTATGAAAAGGCGTTTCAAAAGACTCCCGTCCTGTTGCGATATCCGGCTGGCGATAATGATTGGGCTCACGCCGCTAACCACAAACGACATCTGGGCTATCACGACGATTCGTTTGCCTGGGCAACCCTGGATACCGGCAAAAAACAGGATGACTGGTTCTTCGTTCCGGCGATGAAGGCAGCGGGAGAATCAGCGTTGAACAAATGGAAGACAAGTCCCATCGGTGGCGAAATTCGTCCGGAATTGTGGGGCCAGATCTTTGACGAAAAACCAGCTCACAATCAGGCTCAGGATTTTGCGGAATGTGTCCGGCAAACTCACGCCACATGGCTGATGGATACCGGCATGTTTGAAAAGCAGCAATCGAAGGCCCGCATTCAAAATGCAATTCAGCAGGTTCAAAAAATGGGCTACGAATTCCACGTCAAGTCCTGCACAATTGTTCGCCCCGTTTTGAATTCCGCAGATAGTACAGCCGCTAAGAAATGTTCCGTAACCTTGCAGTTAAAAAACACGGGCATCGCTCCTTTTTACTACGACTGGAAAGTCGAATTGGCAGCAGTACGTGCGCATCGAATCGTGAAGTCGTACAACGTTGACTGGTCTGTGCTGAACCTACTTCCTGACAGCGAAACTACAACGTGGAATGTTAAACTTCCGGAAACAGACCTGCCGCAGAAATTTGATGGCTTTGCCGTACGCATCGTCAACCCCATGCCCAACGGAATGCCGCTGCGATTTGCGAACGAATATAAGGAAAGACTTTCAGATGGTTGGCTGGCACTTAACATTGAGGAATAGCAGCCAGACTTCACAGTGATTTCCAATAGGCAGCACAATTGCCAACACCACGGATGGCTCGCAATTCTTTCCGCTCATGGCCAGAATACGATCATCGCTGGCTGTGTGCGACGACAGAAACAGGAAACCATAAGATGCATGTCAATCGAAGAGAAAGCTTGTTTCGTCTGGGAACGTCGCTGGGAGGCATTGCGTTGTCTGCGTTACTGGCGGAAGAAGCCAGAAGCGAAGACAAGTCTAATCCGCTGGCCCCCAGGAATGGCCATCTTCCCGCGAAAGCCAAGAACTGCATTTTTCTGATGATGGAAGGCGGACCGTCGCACGTTGACACGTTCGACCCTAAACCCGCATTGGAAAAGCTGCATCTTCAGGAATTCACTCGCAGCGGCGAACAAAAGTCCGCCATGGAAAGCGGCAAACGCTACTACGTAAAAAGCCCTTTCAAGTTCGGCAAACATGGCGAAAGCGGCGCAGACATGGCAGACAATTGGCAGCAGCTGGCCAGCGTCGCGGACGAACTTTGCTTCTTTCGAGGTTGCCAGGTTGACAGCGTGAATCACCCCACCGCCATGTACCAGATGAACTGCGGCAATCGTTTCGGCGGCGATCCCAGCATGGGTGCGTGGGTGACGTATGGACTGGGAACCATGAACCAGGATCTTCCGGGATTTGTGGTGTTGCCCGATGTCTCGTTTCCTCAAGGGGGAGCTCCCAACTGGAGCAACGGCTATCTGCCTGCCTTCTTTCAGGGAACGCCGCTGCGTCCGAAGGGTTCGCCGATTCTGGATTTGGCACCTCCAACGGCAGTCACGCCGGAACGTCAGCGGTTGAACCTGGACTTGCTGGCGTCGATGAACAAACGTCACGCCAGCCAGCATCCTCAACACGGCGAACTTGCCGCTCGACTGGAAAGTTACGAACTGGCGTTTCGAATGCAGACGGAAGTTCCCAACGCGATTGATATCAGCAGCGAATCACAAAGCACGCTGGACATGTATGGCGTCGGAAAGCCGGAAACAGATTCGTTCGGCCGGAAGTGTTTGCTGGCCAGAAAGATGGTGGAAAAGGGCGTGCGTTTTGTGCAACTGTTTAACGGATCATGGGACAGCCACGATTACATCGAACGAGCTCACGGCAATCTGATTCACGGCGTCGATCAACCTATTGCCGCACTGATTAAAGATCTGAAAGAACGCGGCCTTTTGGAAAGCACGTTGATTGTCTGGTGCGGCGAATTCGGACGAACTCCGGACAACGGCGTGCGTGGGGGAGTCGCCTATGGGCGCGATCATAATCCCAACGCCATGACAATCTGGATGGCAGGTGGAGGCTGCAAAGCCGGTCACACCATTGGCGCCACCGACGAGACGGGCATGACGGCCGTGGAAAACGTGCACCACGTGCGAGACTTCCATGTCACCCTGCTGCGTTTACTGGGGCTGGACGACAACAAGCTCACTTATTATCACGCCGGTCGCTTTAAACAGCTAAGCCAGTTTGGCGGCAAAGTCATCGACGATTTAATCGCGTAGACTTCCTGACGCAGCAGACTTGCCTACATAACGTCGCCGAAGATTTTGCAAATTCACACGTCGTGACGCAACCGTGTCAGAATTCCGTGGAACCAAAACTGCGGGAATCGTGTCATGATCGGACTTCACCGCTCGCTGAAGTTGCGCAAGGGTGATATAATCCCTTCCCACTTTATCTGCCTCGGAGTCCCTGACAGTCATGAGTATTGCCAACTTGAACAGCCAATCCACCATCGATCTCTTCGACCAATATGTCATCCCCAATTACCGACGCTACCCGGTTTCACTGGTAAAGGGCGAAGGATCGCGCGTTTGGGACGCGGAAGGACGTTCGTATCTGGACCTGTTTCCAGGCTGGGGCTGCAACATTTTGGGCTATTCCGCTCCTGCGTTGGTCAAGGCGATTCAGGATCAGGCGGCGACCCTGATTCATGTTCCCAACACATGGTACATCGAACAGCAGGGCCGATTCGCGGAATTCCTCTGCAGCCGAAGTTTCGGCAAAGCGTTCTTCTGCAACAGTGGAGCGGAAGCCAACGAAGCCGCCATCAAGCTGGCGAGATTGCACGGCTCAGCAGAAGGGCGATTTCGCATGATCACCTTTGAAAAAGGGTTTCACGGCCGAACTCTGGGGGCACTTACGGCGACGGCTCAGCCCAAATATCACGAAGGCCTTGGCCCGTTGATGGCCGGATTTCGCTACGCCGCGATGAACGACCTGGAAGGCGTCGCCAGCCTGATCGACGACGAAACCTGCGCGATCATGATTGAACCCATTCAGGGCGAAGGCGGCGTCCGCATTCCTGAACCGGAATTCCTGCAGGGACTGCGAAATCTATGCGACCAGCATGGACTGCTGCTGATCTTTGACGAAGTACAGACTGGAATGGGCCGAACGGGCGAATGGTTCGCCTACCAACACACAACCGTACAACCAGACGTGATGACTCTTGCCAAAGGTCTTGCCGGTGGAGTCGCCTGTGGTGCCATGATTACTCGCGACGAATTCGCCGGCGACCTGCGACCTGGCATGCACGCCAGCACCTTCGGCGGGAATTCTTTGGCCATGGCCGCCGGCATCGCCACGGGAGAAACCATCGAACGCGAAGGCCTGCTGCAACACGTTGTCGACAACGCAGAGTTCGTCCGACAGCAGTTGGAACAGGTGCAACAGTCGCTGCCGATTATCAAAGAACTGCGAATCTGCGGAATGATGATTGGTATCGACCTGACTATCCCCAGCGCTCCCGCCGTGGGCAAGGCCATGGAACGAGGCGTACTGCTAAACGCAACTCAGGATACCGTTGTACGCTTGCTGCCCGCGCTGAACATTACGCGAGAAGAACTGGAACAAGGCCTGGAAATCGTCGTTTCCGTCCTCGAAGAAATGGCCGAAGACGTCTAACAAGGGCTTCGCCCTTGACCCTGTGGCGTGGGATGCGGGAAGACGTGGGAAGTTCTAATCGCCAAGCCGCGACGTTGTCGCTACGATACAAGAGCCTCGACCAATGCTGTGAAGAATTCTTGTACGAGCAAACTCAGTCGTTCAATCCTGGCAGGCACTGGGCTGCGCGCTGCGATATGCTGAATAGTCGCGAAGAGGCGGTGAATAAACTGATGGCGTGGGCGTGGTTGGAATGAGCTTGCGAAGGAAACCCCGGGGTTTCGCTTGTATCTCGCTCCAACCCCGGCCACCCATTTTTCACTCACAACGCTTCCGCCTTCAACCCGAACAGCTCAGATCAGTTCAATCAGCGTTTCTTCGCGTACGTATCGCGTCGTTTGGTCGCGGACGTCACGACATAGCCGTCGACCTGCTGCGATTTGGCTCCACCAAAAATTGCCTGCAGTTTGTTGCGATACCATTTGTCGCGTTTTGTCACAAAGATCAGTTCGCCGCCGATTTGCAGGCGATTGAAACCCTTCATGATAAAGTGCTTCGCCACCGAAAAGTCGGTGTGGTACGGTGGATTGCTGAGTATCCTGGTGAAACCGGTTTCGTGAAAATCGTGGAAGCCATTGCTAAGCGTTACCGATACCCCCGCAACTCCATTGGCCGCAGCGTTTGCCTTAGCAACTTCCACCGCGATGGGATCGCTGTCCGTCAGAAAGACATTTTCAACGGCCAGTAATCTGGCAGCATAAACTCCAACAACCCCGCAGCCGCAGCCGAGATCCAGCACTTTGTCGTGCGGCTCAAACGTGACGCACTTCAACATCGCCAACGTACCCGCATCAACTCGCCGTGGCGAAAACAATTGAGGGTGAGACGTTAGTTGAAGTTCAACTTCACCGATTTTGGCGCTAAAGGATTGCGGGATATCCGACACAGTTCTTTGGTGATCAAAAGAGTAAGCAGACAAGGGGTTCGCAAATGACGACAAACGTCGTTCAGCGGTTGAAATCAAATTTGCGGCTATTGCAGGGGTGTAACGACGAACGAGTGAAACTCCGGGTTTCCTTCGCTTTTCTCAGTCCCCCCCGGCCACCCGCTAACTTAATCACAGCCTCAAGCGACAAAGCGAAAGCGATGCCAGGCCGAGGACGATTACATAACTTCCACAGCCTGACCAGCCGACCATTCCGCTCCATTGCGGATCACTCGACGATACAAAGTGTCGCGTTCCATGGGTTCTCGCCCAGCTTCTCGGATCAGCTGGTGAAGCTGTGCGACAGTTTTGCCTTCGGGAGTTTCCGCACCGGCGTCGTGATAAATCAGTTCATGCACAACCGTGCCATCCACGTCGTCGGCACCGTAGCTTAAAGCCAGCTGAGCCGTCTGTTCGCCCAGCATAATCCAGTACGCCTTGATGTGATCAAAGTTATCCAGCATCAGGCGAGACACCGCCATCATCCGCAGGTCGAACATCCCCGTTGGTTTTTCGATATCGTCCAACTCAGTGTTTTCCGGGTGAAAAGCCAACGGAATAAACGTCTGGAAACCACCCGTTCTGTCCTGCAGTTCGCGCAGCTTCAACAGATGATCGATGCGATGTTTGGCCTGTTCAATATGACCGTATAACATCGTTGCATTGGAACGCAGACCGAGTTCGTGCGCTGTCTGGTGAACGTCGAACCAGACGGCTGAATCGGCCTTGTGTTCGCAAAGCTGTTTACGCACTTCCGGATCAAAGATTTCTGCGCCGCCGCCGGGCATGCTGCCGAGTCCCGCGTCCACCATTTGTTCCAGCACCCAGCGAACTGGCTTCTTGGTGATAAAGCTGAACCAGCTGATTTCGACAGGAGTCCAAGCTTTGATGTGAATTTCCGGGCAGGTTTCGTGAATCGTACGGACGACGTCCAGATACCAATCGAATTTCTTTTTATGGTGTAAACCGCCCACAACATGGATCTCTGTCGCTCCACCGGCGCGGCCTTCCAAAGCTCGTTCGCGAATCATTGGTTCGTCGAAGGTGTAAGCTTTCTCATCTTTCAGGTCGGCTCTAAACGCACAAAAACGGCAGCGATAAACGCAGACGTTTGTCGGATTCAGATGAATATTTGTGTTGTAGTAAGCAAAGTTGCCGTTCTTGCGTTCTCGCACAATATTGGCCAGATGGCCAAGAGTATGCAGGTCGGCGACTTCGTCCAGATACAGCCCGTCTTCAAATGACAGACGTTCGTTGGCGTGAACTTTGTCTGCGATGGCCTGCAGTGGCTTGTCCAGTGTTTGAAACATTTTCTAACTCCGTCGCATCCAGATATCGATGCAGCCTGTAATCAAAATTCCGAAACTCACAATCGCATTCACATTGAAGAATGCAATATTAACTCGCTTAAGATCGTCGGGTCTCACCAACCAGTGTTGATACATCAACAACACACTGATGGCCACGATTCCGTAGAAGAACAACTGGCCCAGACCTGCTTCGTGCCACAACAAAAACAACATCGCCACCGTCAACACGTGGCTGAGGAACGCGATCTTCAGCGACGTGGCGACGCCAAACTTTGCCGGGATGCTGTGCAGCTTTTTCTGTTGATCAAATTCCGCATCCTGACACGCGTAAATAATGTCAAAGCCTCCAACCCAGAAAAAAATCACACCCGCCAGCAACGTCGGAGGAATTGCAAATTCGTCTCGAACAGCAATCCACGCCGCAATCGGCGACATCATCAAAGCGGCTGACAACCAGTAATGGCAAAGGCTGGTCCAGCGTTTGCCATAGCTGTATCCCAACAGAAACAACAACACGGGAACTGACAGCAGAATCGGCAGTTGTTTCGGCAGAAAAATTAAAGTCGATGCAACAAAGGCCACGCTGCAGGCCACGGTGAAAATGGCGACCGCTCTGGCAGATAACAGGCCCGCCGGAATGTGTCGAACGGCCGTTCGGGGGTTACCGGCGTCCACGTCGCGATCAACCAGGCGATTGAATGCCATGGCAGCTGAACGAGCAAAAACCATGCACAGCAAAATCCCCACCACGTCGCGAGGTCGAAATTCGCTACCCGGCTGAACCCACGCCAACACAGCCGCAAGCACTGCGAACGGCAAAGCGAACACCGTATGGCTGAACCGAATGAGTTCCAGAAAATGTCGGATGGTTTGAATCACGAGTCAGCGGTCGCCGCTAAATGAATTGTTGAAATTCTGAATGACAAGGAAGAGTGATTATTGATCGGCAGCTAGCGTGAGCCGCCTTGCCGGTTGCTTGGCAGCTAACCGGAATTCACGTTCCGATGTAACGAGAATACGCTGAACGAGCCACTGCGGGATCTTCTGTGCCTTTAATGATGGCTCTTCCGTCAGCAAAAACCGTCAATTCCAGTTTAGAATCGGCCACCGCCAACCTCACAAGAAAGGGATTGGACGTCACTTTGCCGACAGTTGCCAGCCGATTGGCCAGTTCTTCCAGCGAAAGCCGAGTTTTCTCGCCGGGAGAAACCTGCACGGCGTTTCGTCCGCACAACACGGTCGATCCAGCGGTTTGGCTGCCGTTCAGCCATAATCGTTCGCTGCCCTTGCAGGCCGGACAGTCTGCCGATTCTCGAAGCTGCGAAACGTCGATTTGGCGGAAGGTCAAATCCCAAACATCAACCATCGTCAACTTCAGCGGCACACTTTCAACCGCCGTCTTTCCCGCACTAGCGGCGGTTAATATTTTTAAAGCCATGGCGGCCTGCAGCGACGCGATAACGTTAATGGCGGGGCCGAGCACTCCAGCGGTGTCGCAGGTTTCCGTCGACCCGGGCGGAGGCGGATTGGGAATAAGGCATCGCAGGCAGGCGGAGGTTCCCGGAAAAACGGGCATCATCTGTCCATGACTTCCCGTGCAACCGGTGAAGATCCAGGGAATACCAGTTTCCAGAGACACGTCATTAATGAGATAGCGGATTTCGAAATTGTCGGTGCCATCAAGAATCAGATCCACACCTTCCGCCAGCTGCCGAATATTGGTGTAGTCCACGTCCGCCACGACGGATTCAAGCAGAATTTCTGAATTCACAGAACGCAGTCGATTAACTGCGGCAATTGACTTTGGCAGATGAGCGGCCACATCGTCTTCAGTAAACAGCACCTGCCGCTGAAGATTGCTGAATTCCACAAAATCGCGATCCACAATCCGAATCAGCCCCACGCCGGCTCTTGCCATTGAATCGGCCAGCACGCATCCAAGTGCTCCGCAACCAACCAGCAGCACTTTCGCGGCCCCAAGTGCCTGCTGGCCGCGCGTACCGACCCCGGAAAACAGGATTTGCTTCTGATATCGCGACGTTTCTTTCATACCAGCAGTGTATCGAAACCCGTTTGCCGATGTTGAGCATCACTGACGGGTTCACCACAAACACGGCCAAATTTGTTGCGAAGTTGCTGGCAGGCAACTACATTCATTGGCTGATATTTGAATCAACCTGATGCATGGCGTCAGGTTGCCGCATTGACCTTGAGAACAGAATCATGACCGGATACACAGTTCACACCGGAGCGTCCAAAAAGTTTGTCTCTGGCTGGGATCGCATTTTCAGCGGCGACGAAGCAAACACAAAATCTAAGTCGGCGGCAAAATCGCCAGCTGCAAAACCAGCAGCGCAAAAAAAAGCAACCGTCAAAAAGAAGGCCGCTAAGAAGTCGTCGGTGAAAACCGTCGCGAAGACTGCTTCGACTAACGCAACGTCAAAGAAGACTGCCCCCAAGAAGAAAAAGAAAAAGTCGTAACGCTGCAAAAGTCAGCTCGTGCAGTCGCCGCAATTACAGTTCTTCGCCGCCGGACACGTGCAGAATTTCGCCAGTGATGAAGCTGGAACGCAGCAAAAACACCACGGCGTCACAAATATCTGATGGCTTGCCGGCACGCTTAAGTGGAATTGATTCCACAGCTCGATCGGTGTGCCAGTTCGGTCGCTCATCCGGCGGCAATATCGCGCCGGGAGCAATCCCGTTCACCTGAACGTGCGGTCCCAGCTGCTGAGCCAGCCCCTTCGTGACCGACGCCAGTGCGGCTTTTGTGGCGGAATACACAACATGCGTGGCAGTTGCTCGTTGGGCTCGCCAGTCCAGCATGTTGACGATGTGAGCCGTTTCGCCTGCGGGAAGTTGACGAACCAACTGTTGCGTCAGGAAGATCGGAGCAACCGTGTTCACCGCAAAATGTTCTGCACAATGAGCGGATGAAACATCCAACAGACGTTTGTCATCAAAGACTGCCGCGCAGTTTATGAGAACTCGAACAACGCCCAAACGTTGAGCGGCAGCAAAAATTCTTGCTGCTGCCGCTTCCGACTGATTCAGGTCGGCTGAAACCACAACGCTGCGGCAGCCGTAATCCTGAATTTCTGTAGCCACCGCATTTGCGGCATCCACCGAGTTTCCACAATGCACAACAACGTTCAATTTCAGCTGCTGCGCCAAAGCCAGAGCGATCTGCCGACCAATGCGTTTGGCGGCACCTGTCACAACGGCGACGGAACCGTCGACGGGCGCCCAGTTGGCATCAGAGTGCGATGATGCGTTTGTGGAGTTGACCATTTACGGACCTGACAAGGGCTTCGCCCTTGCCCCAGTGGCGTGGAGGGTGGGAAGACGTTGAACGCTGGAATCGCCGAGTCGCTCCGTTGTCGCTACGACCAACATGCACGCATCATTTTGAGCAAGACTCTAACGAGGCTGTGCCTCAGACCATTTGAGCTAACGCTCAGAAACGCGACTACGTCGCTCAGAAAACTTGCCGCAATGTGAACAAGTTCGCTGCTCTAAGAAGTCTAACGCAACATCACCACTTTTGTCTTGCGAAGATCAGTTATGTATTCATGCCCGCCCCCGCCATGATCCACTTCAGCCACCAGTTTTAACTGGTGGTGAAACGATTGCTGAGTTGTTCGCAGCCGGTTTTAGCCGGACTTCAATCACGGCTTCAGCCGCTGGGTCCTATGGCTAAAGCCATGACGAAAAGTCCGGCTGAAGCCGGCTGTCCTGGCATTCGTCTCACCTTCAACCACCAGTTAAAACTGGTGGCTGAAAACTGATTCCAGCGCTCTTCCCAATGAATGCAAGGCGGATGAATGTGGGACCGTCCAACGAATCGTTACAGAGAAACGGATTCGCCATCCAGACTGCGGTGCATTTTTCGCAATGCTTCGCCTTCGATCTGCCGTACTCGTTCGCGAGTAAGCCCCAGAGCTTCACCGATTTCCTTCAACGTGCGAGGTTCGCAGTCGTCCAGGCCGAATCGCATTCGCAGAATCGTGGCTTCGCGAGAATCCATTTCGTCCAACAATCGAAACACGTGCTTCAGATTGTCGTTGTTAATCATTTCGTCTTCCGGCCCCATTGTGCGGTCGTCGGGAATGATATCGCCCAACGTCATTCCGCTTTCGTCCTGCTCAGACTGAGGCGCGGCGTTATACAGTGCGATCGCTTTCTTCACGATGCGGAGCTTCTTTTTCGGAATCCCCATTTCCTTCGCGATGTCTTCCGGTGTTGGAACTCGCTTAAGTTCTTCCGCCAGTTTAGAAGACGCTCGACGCCACTTCGACAGCAGCTCCACCATATAGGCGGGCACTCGAATGGTCTTGGCGGTATTCACCAATGCTCGCTTGATAGACTGCTTAATCCAGTAGCTTGCGTACGTACTGAATCGCGTGTTCATGTCCGGGTCGAAACCTTCGACCGCTCGCAACAGACCCAGATTACCTTCTTCGATCAGGTCCTGCAGAGGCAGGCCTTTGCCTGAGTATCCTCGGGCAATATTAACCACAAGTCGCAGGTTGGCTCGCACCATGCGATCTCGAGCAGATGCGTCGCCAGCGGAAATTGATCGGGACAGTGACTTTTCTTCGTCAGCCGTCAAAAGAGCTGTTTCGTTGATCTCTCTAAGATATGTCTCCAGCGGAGTCTGTACACGCGAGCCGACACGAGTTCTGCTTGTGGTAGATGAAGCCATGGTTACCCACTATCTAAAATTTATGGAAGAATTTGACTCGGTGGTCTCTTCGGCGAACCAGAGTTGCCGTTACCAGCACTATCGGTTGCCTAGACAGAAAGGTTGACCAAACACCGGCAGAAACTGCCACCCCCGCAGAAAGACCCACCCCGAAACGCCCATTCGTTGGCAAACGCAAAATCGAAGTAACCGGCAATCTTTTCGAAGACGGCGCCCGCCAACGCGGTCAGATTGAACCGCAAAATGTGTTGGCAAAACGAATTGACTTTCAAACTGATACTCTTAACCTTCAGCTGTATCAGGTCGATGGCGCAATTGTGTGCCGCTTTGATGTCAATCGTTCATTGAGAGGTTTCCACTTGTCCGCGATTACCTGGATTCGATGGGGCGACTCGCTGCAATCTGCAAACAGCGATCGCTGTGGCACATTGATCGAACTGTGCGGCCGCCAGTTGGCCGAGGCCGCAAGAACAGCTTCAATGAAGGACTTTCTAACAAAAGAACTGTCCGAACTGGCCACAGAACTAAGCGTGCAGTGGCTTGCCATCGTCAAAGTGATTCCCGGTCCGGAATGGCAAACAGTGGTTGAACACGGTCGCCACGGCATGGCAAAACGACCGACGGCACTGTGGAACGACAGCCTGGAAAAACACTCCGCCGCAATTCAGGACGCGGGCGACGGTTGGACCTCATTCTGCTTTCCGTTGACGGAAAACAACAGAACTGGCGACCTTTTAGTAGGAGCCAGTCGCAAAGCTGACGAAAGCCTGGCGACGTCTGGACTGCTGTCCGCACGATCGTTAAGCCTGGCGATCAACATGGCCAATCAACAGTTGGAATCGCGGCGTCATGTCGATCGCCTGAAATCCACATTGGATATCGCGTCTCGGATGTCGGCGGCCGAAGAAACCGCTCCACTGCTGGACCTGATTGCCAAAGAAGCGGCTCGACTGCTGGACTGCGATCGCAGCAGCATTTTTCTGTGGGACAAAGATCGCAAAGAACTGGAAGCTCGCCCGGCATTGGGAGTCGCCAGCGGTTCACTGCGGATTCCCGACAAGGGCGGCATTGTCGGCGAAACCTTGAAAACCGGGAGCGCAATCGTCGTTGACGACGCATACGAAGATCCACGTTTCAATCAGGAAATCGATCAGAAAAGCGGCTACAGAACGCGAAACCTGGTCTGCGTTCCATTGCGCGATGCTGATGGCGAAATCGTCGGCGCGTTTGAAGGCATCAACCGCAACGGTGGACGATCTTTCAACGACGACGATGTTGAATGTCTGGCTCAGCTGGGAACTCAGGCTGCCGTCGCGGTTCGAAATCTGCGAGAACGAAGCCTATTGAATCGAAGTCGCGATCAGCTGGCCGAAAAGTTTGCCAGCCAGGTGGAAATTGTCGGAACCAGCTCTGCCGTCGCCGCTTTACGAGACACCGTCCGACGGTTGGCATCAACCGATCTTCCGGTACTGGTGTTGGGCGAAAGTGGTACGGGTAAAGAAGTCGTTGCCAACGCGATTCACTTTGGCGGTGCCAGAGCAAACAGCCCATTTGTGGCGGTCAACTGTGCGGCCATTGCAGAATCGCTATTGGAAAGCGAACTGTTCGGCCACGAACAGGGAGCGTTCACTGATGCCAGAGATTCGCGGCAGGGAAAGTTCGAACTGGCCGATGGCGGCACATTGTTTCTGGACGAAATCGGCGACATGAGCCTTGGCGGACAGGCAAAGCTTCTGCGAGTTCTGGAACAAAAAGTGATCACTCGCGTGGGTGGCACTGCTGTGATTCCGATTGACGTGCGAATTGTGGCGGCGACCAATGCGAATCTGGCTGATGCTGTTCGAGAAAAGCGTTTCCGCGAAGACCTCTATTATCGAATCAGCGTCGTCACGCTGGACCTGCCGCCGCTGCGAGATCGTCCGGAAGACATTCTTCTACTGGCGGAGCATTTCCTGAATCGATTTGCCAAGCAGGCGCGTCGATCAAGCATGCAGCTGTCGTCTGACGCTCGGCGTCGTCTGCAGGCACACGGCTGGCCGGGCAACATTCGCGAACTTCGCAACCTGATGGAACGAGTTGCATTTTTGGCGGCCAATGATCGAGTCGATATTGATGATCTTGCGTTTATTCTAAGTCCGGAACAGGACAACGGACCTCAGTTTCCACTGGATCTTGGCCTGGACAACGCGACTCGGGAATTTCAGAAAGATTTCATTCGTCGAGGCATCAAGCAGGTCAGCAGCAACATGACCGATGCCGCGAAACTGTTGGGGCTGCACCGTTCGAACCTGTATCGCAAAATGAAACAACTTAAGATGTCTGAAATTCTGGGCGAAGTTGAGGGGGAATAACCCTTCCCGGGTAGCTGAATCGCCCGCATTTGACTATCGGGCGACAGGCCTGGGCTTCCAAGAGCTGGCGTTGGCACTGTAATTTTTGACATCTGCGGCAACAAAGCTGGTCCATACCTTTCGGCGTTGTGCTTCCAATGGAATTTGCCACTTAAAGACGGTCGGCAGCAAGTTCCCCCATTCCTGTCCGAGAGTCGCCACACATGCTTGTGCTGCGCAGCGTGGCGTATTGGTGCACAGCAATCGTGCGACCAGCCGAACAAACGGAATGCTAACATGCCCGTCAATCACAACGAGCGGATTCTGATAATCACTCCTGCCAAGGACGAAGCTGAATACATCGAAAAGACGATCGCCAGCATGGTCGCTCAAACGCACCGTCCCGCCCTATGGGTGATTGTGGACGACGGAAGTGACGATAATACGGGCGAACTTACGAACGCCGCAGCAGCCAAATACGACTGGATCAAAGTTCTGCATCGCCAGCAGGGAACTCAGCGCCGAGTCGGACCGGGCGTTATTGGAGCCTTTTATGCGGACCTTGAAACTGCTGACATGTCGCAGTTTGGTTTCGTCATGAAGATGGACGCAGATACCGAAGTGAAGCCCGAATACTTCGAAAGGTTAATGAAACAATTCCGAGCGAACCCACGCCTGGGAACCGCCAGCGGCAAATGCTGGGTGCCTGTCGACGGCGAACTTGTGCTGGAACGAACTCACGACGGATTCTCACACGGCGTTGCGAAGTTGTTCCGCCGCGAATGCTTTGAAGAAATCAGCGGCTTCGTACGCCAGGTCATGTGGGATGGAATCGCATCAGCAAATTGCCAACAAAGTGTCTCGCTGGCTGATGCCGCTGTTTGCGTCTATAGCGTGTGCGGCTCCGTTTGTGATCTGGATATTGTACGACCAACGTTATCACATGGCTGGCATTCTGTTGTCGATTATGATCTGTCGCCTGATGGTGCGAGGGTACGGACAGCTTCAGTTTCAATTTCTGCTTGCCAGAGCTCACGTAAATCTGGCGACGTTCTCGTATGCCGTCGCACTGGTGGTTAACGTCAGCCTGATTGCAACACTGACGGCTCAGGCAGGAGTCGTCGGGCTGGCAATGTCATCACTGCTTTCAACGGTGGCGTTAACGGTCACGCAGGCAACTTTGGCGGGGCGTTCGTTACAGACGAAGCTGTCGCCAGTTTCTGCAACATTGGCATGGACAGCAGCCGGAATCCTGCTGGCGCATGTCGTCGCCAATATGAATGCGATTTAAGTTTGGCTTTACCCGCGGTAAGCCAGTTTGAAAATCCGCCAGCTCGGAAATCTGCAAGCCAGAGAAATAGCTTGCCGGCTCAAAACGGTGCCGCATGATCAGCAAACAGAGAATCTGGCAGGGCGGGCGAATGTTGGCGTTTGCCAAATCATTCAAGAACCCGTGGGGCGGCTCTCACCAGAAGCTGATTCTTCCCGCTGTTTGCGGCCGAATCCCAAACGCAGATTTATAGGATATGTTTCAAAACCCAGAAATAGCCAGAAGTTCACCACCATCGTTCAGTCAAATCGGCTATTCTTCGCCTCGCTTTGACCGGCCACCACAGGCGTTCCAGACATGAACGAGGCCATGTTGCTTCAAAATCTCTTTAGCAACAACAAAGCGTTTCACAGCGGTCGTGAAATATTGAATCACGGCTTGCCCCTTGCTAGTGCACAATTGAATGGAATCATGGATAAGTCGAAGGCAATTTCAAAAAGCGGTCCGTACACAACAGGACCTTACGGACGCCATAGAGAACCAGTGAAAGCGCCGTGGGAAATATCCATCAGTGGAGATTTGTCTGATCGACAGAACGACCTGATTACCAAACTTGTGGAACTTCCTGTACGCAGTCGAGGAATCATTTACTTCGATTCGTGCGGCGGCAGTGTGTACGCCGGCCTGGCTTTGGCGACTCTGATTCGCACTCGCGAACTTGATGCCACGGGTGTGGTTATTGGCGAATGTTCGTCAGCCGCGTTGATGCCATTTGCCGCTTGCCGGAAACGATTCGTGACACCTCTCAGCACGTTGTTGTTTCATCCCATGCGTTGGCAATCAGAAGTTGACGTACGGTTGGAAGAAGCCACTGAGTGGGCTCGACACTTTGAACAGTTGGAGCACGAGCTTGATCAATTGCTGGTTGAATTGTTTCCGATTGCTCCGGAACTGCTGCTGCAATGGACTCGCCCCGGTCATTTTGTAACCGGTACTGAACTTGCCGAAGCCAAACTGGCAACAATTTTCAATCCGTTCGCGACGCACAAACCTTGGCAATTGCTAAGAGATTGAACCTGAGCGGCAGGGCGTTGGATAGCGTTCACACAAAGCCGTCTTCGCTTTCAGAAATGCAGGATCAGACAACTTCAACCGGTGCCATGTTTCCGTATGGGCAGACCTGCTTGAGAATTGTGCGTCAATAGGTCACATTTAGGTGCGCGAGGACGCACACCGGGCGTTCAAAGCCTGATTGCTTCAGGAAGCCAGTGCGCCAGCCTTGTTAAGACGAGCTGCAAGTTTAGAATCCGAAGACACTCTGCTTTGCTTTATCAGTCGATCAAGGAATCTGTCGTGGTATCATCCATGGATCTGTCTGCTCACGGAATTACGGTCAAGGAAATTCATCGAAACCTTGACCCGCCCAGCTTGTATGAAGAAGCTATTCGTTACGAGCCAGGAACCAGCATCTCCAATACAGGCTGCCTGATTGCCTATTCGGGAGAAAAGACCGGGCGATCACCGAAGGACAAACGCGTCGTCCGACATCACTCTTCAGAAAATGATGTGTGGTGGGGCCCAGTGAATTTTCCATTGGACGAAATGACGTTTTCGATCAATCGCGAACGAGCCGTCGACTACCTGAACACTCGATCGAAGCTTTACTGCGTTGATGCCTTCGCCGGCTGGGACGGATCGACCCGGCTGAAGGTGCGAGTCATCTGTGCTCGCCCGTATCATGCGTTGTTCATGCACATTATGTTGATCCGCCCGACGGATGCGGAACTGGAGACATTCGGCGAACCAGACTTTGTCATTTACAACGCAGGCGGATTTCCAGCGAACCGCTACACAACGGGCATGACTTCTCGCACCAGCGTCGATTTAAGCCTGGAACGCAAAGAAGTGGTTCTGCTTGGAACGGAATACGCAGGTGAAATGAAAAAAGCCGTGTTCACGTATATGAACTATCTGCTGCCCAGTCGCAACATGCTGTCGATGCACTGTTCCGCAACGTGTGACAAAGAAACGAATCGTTCTTCTGTGCTGTTTGGACTTTCAGGTACCGGCAAGACGACTTTGTCTGCAGATCCCAATCGTTTTTTGATTGGTGACGACGAACACGGCTGGTCAGACGACGGCATCTTCAACATCGAAGGCGGCTGTTATGCAAAGGCCGTTTACCTGACTCGCGAATCGGAACCGGAAATCTTTGACGCTCTCCGTTTTGGTGCAGTTCTGGAAAACGTTGTTTACGACGAAGCTCATCACCACGTCGACTTTAACAACACTTCCATCACTCAGAACACTCGAGGCGCCTATCCCATTGAACACATGGGAAATGCAAAGATCCCGTGTGTCGCAGAACATCCGCAAGACGTTATTTTTCTGACGTGTGATGCGTTTGGCGTTCTTCCGCCTGTTAGCCGATTGACTCCCGAACAGGCGATGTACTATTTCATCAGCGGCTACACGGCCAAGGTCGCTGGTACCGAAATGGGCATCAACGAACCAGAAGCCACATTCAGCCCGTGCTTTGGAGGCCCGTTCCTGATGTGGCACCCCTCGCGTTATGCTGAACTGCTGGCGGAAAAAATTCGCAAGCACAATTCGGCGGTCTGGCTGGTCAACACGGGCTGGTCAGGTGGAGCGTACGGTACTGGAAGTCGCATGCCACTGCGGTTCACCAGAGCAATTGTGGACGCGATTCACAACGGAAGCCTGCGAAACGCACCAACGACGACAGACGAAATTTTCGGTTTCGAAGTCGTGACTGAGTGTCAGGGAGTTCCGACGGAAATGATGCAGCCAAAACTGTCCTGGCGAGATCAGCAGTCATATCTGGAAACGGCTCAAAAACTGGCCGGACGTTTTCGGGAAAACTTCAAGCAATATGCGGATGCCACAACTCCCGAAGTGAGCGCCGCAGGTCCTCGCTAACAACGCTGAATGATGTACTTTGCCACTCAGGCAATTTAGCTTCTGTTGTGCACGAAGTTGGCGGGCTTTGCTGTGCGAAAGTACGTGTGGGCATACTTTCGGACAGAGATCCTGAATCTATGAAGCGTGGTGACGTGTCGCCGTTTTTCTTTACCTGCAGCACTTCAATATGGCAGGTTGTTCCATTTCGTGAACGTCCGTAAAAGAAAGCTTCGACAAGTCGAAGCACGCCCAAGAATCGAGTCACAGAATCTCTGCGAAATGCGGCCAAACTGTAACGGAACCTCGCACTCAGAATAGCCAGCGAAGATTCGGCAGGGGCAGGGCGGCGAGCAATTTACTTTCGCACGTGTCGATAGAGCAGGTCATTCGACGAAGGGACAGCGTACATCAGTTTCCCCAGCCCAGCCACCGTGCTGGGGACTGAGGCAACCGTTCACGAACGTCACTTCATTGTCTTTGCTGATGTCGTTTTTCAACCCTGCATTTGCCGGGTTCATCAAGCCATTGTGGCAACGCGTGAATGCAGGTCTTCTGAGAAAGCCAACGCAAATGCTTCGGAAGCCCCATCGCGTTCCGGAATCAGGTTTAGTTCCAACCGAAACGTTTTCTGACCTTGACCAGCGTCTTCCGTCAGCAGATGGCAGTGCAGTTCGCTTCGGTTAGCAATCGCCCTTCTTACCTGTTCGATCCACGCGTTGTCGGTTGCTGTTGTTGACAGATCCAGCAGAGAAAGTCGTGAGGCCATGGAGACGTTCCGGGGCATCTGTTGAAGGCCGAACCATCGAAAGAACGCATTATTGGCCCACGTAATTCCGTAGTCAGCATTAACAATGGCGACACACTGTTGAGTGTTTTCGGCAAAGGCGGCCAGAGTATCTGCCACCTCCAGCCTGTCGCTCAAACTTGCGTTGTTCAGCTTGGCGATAGAACACTGAGCATTCAGCAACTCGCGAGTTCTGTTCAGCGTATCGTTAGCGCGATACCGCTGAATTCCGTATCGAACGGCTCTGGTCAAAACGGGAGCGACGTGTTCACTTTTCAGGATAAAGTCCTGAGCCCCCAGCGAGATGGCCTGATCGGCGATGTCCAGGTCTTCATTTCCGGTCAGCACGATAATCGGAATATCCAGCAGAGAAATCAGTGTCTTGACACCGTCAAGACCAGTACAGTCTGGAAGCCCCAGGTCCACGAGTATGACATCATAATCTGACTGAAAAATTCGACTGCACGCACCGGCGATTGTGGTGACTCGATCAACGGTAAATGCCGTATACGCATTTCCTCGAAAAGCACGTCGAACCTGCTCCGCATCGACATCGTCATCTTCAATAAGCAGCACGTTAAAGTTTTGCATAGTGGCCCGGTTTCTGTTGGCGAGTCATCTGGCTGAATGTCTATAGCTACCAATCGTTGCAGTCGTCAGTCACTTGCTCACGAAGCCAAAGTTTAAGGCAAAAAGACAAGCAAGCTGTCATCAGTAACCCACGATACATGTTGACGAAGCGTGACCACGGAGTTCTTCAGGAATTCCCCCAACCTATCTATTGCGTTATCGCATCGCACACTAGTTTTACCTGTCTGACCTTCCATCAGCTACAAATATCCGAATGCGCATCCTATGACAGAACTCCAAAGAATTTTCCTGCAGTGGCCGGCGGCGATTCGACGTGTTGGAACAATCGTTACTTCGTTTGGCGACAATATTCCTTTTAACGACTACATGGTGAACGGCAAATTGCTATTACTGCTAAGACCGACACCTGACGCACATGGTGTACGCCGCGTCATCGTCAATATGGACAACGTGCTGGCTCTGAAATTTGAAGACGCAATCGACGCAGAACGATTTACAGTTATGGGCTTCCAACGGCCGGAAAACTGCGTTTCTGCGGGTGTCTAGTCTCAGACGCGTTCTATGACGCCGCCCGAGACTGTTCGAATACATCGAACTGAGCATGCGGGATTCATAGTACGTTAACTTTTGAAAACTCACGTTTGACAAATTGTCACATGTCAATGGAATTTCGAGCTGCGATTTACGCTGGAGTATTCGATCGCCGGTCTCGTACAGCTACAGGACGTTCCTGTGCAACATGCGACAACTCAACTTTTCACGCTCGTTAAGTTCCACAGATTGCACGGAGTAGAGCAGCAATGAGTTCCTCGCTGAATGAACCATCAACAACAAGCACGTTCAGCTGGTCCAGCTTGTGTGCTGACGCGTTATCGTCAGTAAGTGGCTGCAACATTTCTTCTGAAGTTCAAATCCCGACTTTCCCCGCTGCCTTGATGGAATTCATGAAAGCAGCGGAAGATCCGGATGTGGAGATTCGAAAACTTGGGAAGATTATCGAGTACGATCCCGGCCTGACTCTGGGGCTGCTAAAGTGTGTAAACGTTTGTACCTACGGAAGCCAAACGCGAGTGAGGACTGCCGCAGAAGCGCTTGTTCGTATGGGCCTGTCAGGGGCCAAAACGTACCTGATGATCGTGGGCCTGCAAAGTTCCACGATGTCATTCGAATCGAAGCTGCTGAATCATCGCAACTTCTGGAACGAGTCGATGCAGAAAGCTTTGTTCGCTCGACATGCCGCAGAACTGTTGAACACGGATACAGAATTCGCCTTTATGGGCGGCATGCTTCAGGACTATATTCTTCCCATTCTTACGAATCAGTATGACGCAGAATACCTTGAATACTTAAAACGCGATGCACGCGACGGTCGACCACTGCATGAGTGGGAACAGGAACGATTTGGCTGGAACCACGCATCGATTGGAGCCTATGTTGCCAGCCAATGGCATCTTCCGGACGACTTGTTGTGCACAATCTTTCTGCATCACTTTATCGATCTGCCCCTGCAGGCGCCGGAAGTTGAGCTGTTCTCACTTTTCCCGGCAACGCTTGCTGCACTGCTTCCTGATCAATTGCGGCAGGTTCCGAACGGGCTGCAGCGACTTCTGCGAGCCGATCGCCAGTCTAAGGCCTTCGATCTGGATAGTCTCACTGAAAAAGTTGACGCTGAACTGGAAACAATCACGCAGGGACATGATCGCCCCGTGTGTTTGAAGCCAGCAGTCGATACGGCTCGATCAACCATGGAATCGTCAGCATAGGTTGCGGCAAAAGTGAAACGCGGAAATGCTTCCGCGCCCCTTTGCCATCGCGTCAGCAAACTTTGTGGCGTCGCCATTAATCGATTCCGCACGTCTCCCTAAACGGCCAGTCACCAGATGGCCCCCCCGCTGGCCCGCAACATCAGTGATCCTGGCTTAGATGCTCATGTGGCGTTGCGAGTTTGCCGGTAACTCTACCTGTGAGCTTCCGGCCTATGCTCAGAAGGTGAGTTTGCAATCTGCGATTCGATTGCCGATACGTCGCGTGGTAGCTTTGCCTGAACGATCCGGCAAAGCTAAACTTCAGCTCGAAATGTGGCGAGAAACCCACTTTGCTCAGGGCCCGCGCAATTACGCTTGCAGCTGTGCGTGAGATCCCTGATATATGTCAATCTTAACGTTGAGGCGAACTCTCCGTCTCACAATTTCAATGCGGTAAGCCGGCAACTCATGAAAACGATTCTTCTTCAGTTCGACACAGATTCACGTGCAAGTTCTTTTGACCGCGTTGTTGCGGTGGACGCTGGAGTTGAAGAACTGTTCAGCTATGCGGGAATCAACAAAGACAACGTGACTGGGCTGGTTCACGGTGCCATCTTTACTCGCGGGCCCGCAAAGCTGAATAACACGGCAATCTTTGTTGGTGGAAGCAATGTCGGCGACGGGGAGACGCTGATGAAGCACGTGCAAAATACGTTCTTTGGCCCTATGCGTGTTTCTGTCATGATGGATTCCAACGGTTGCAACACAACGGCAGCCGCCGCTGTTGTTGCCGCAAAATCGCATTTGCAGCTGAACGGCTGTTCTGCCGTGGTGCTTGGCGGAACCGGTCCGGTGGGGCAGCGAGTCGCTCAGTTGCTGGCCATGGAAGGCAGTGACGTGCTGTTGGTTTCCCGTTCAGAAGAGCGAGCTGAAACGGCGTGTGCGGCGATTCGAAGTAAGACGTCAACGGGCTCACTGACGCCTGCGGGAGCTTCCACAGAATCAGAATTCATGGAACTTTGCAGTGGCAGAAAACTGGTTGTCGCCGCCGGTGCTGCCGGGGTCTGCTTCCTTACCGAAGGCTCACTGAACTCACTTCCAGACCTGGACGTCGCCATCGATCTGAACGCAGTTCCTCCGACGGGCCTGGCAGATGTTGGAGCAATGGACAAAGGAAAAGAACTGGCCGGCACAATCTGCTACGGAGCACTGGGCGTCGGCGGAACAAAAATGAAAGTTCACAAGCAGGCGATTGCTGGCCTATTCGAGTCGAACGATCGGGTATTCGACACCGAGGAAATCTACGCCCTGGCACTGCAGGTCGCGGGCCTAACCGACAAGTAATGCGTCACCGGCATTATCCAACGAACTGCTTGCCACGAAAAATCCACTTATTGAAAGGACCTGCTGCTTAAGGCGGCAGGCAGCATTTCGGAGATGCCACGAATTGCATCGCTGCAGTAAAAGGCTACGAATTTTCCGGTCGTAGCAACGCGGACCTGGGGGGTCTTGCCACCTGTACGGTCGACTTATTGCAACAGACACCCACTAGCAGCGTGTCCGGATACCCGTTTCCCCCTGGATATCATTGATGAAATG
>CALFSX010000281.1 GCA_937916515.1 uncultured Planctomycetaceae bacterium
GATGTTGTGGCAGGAAGTTCTCCGGTAGAGGCGGACGTTTTTTGTAGTACATCTGTCGATACTTTTCTGGCGGGTTTCGCGGGTCGTGCGGAGCCATGAATGCGACGTAAAGAAAGAAGGGCTGCTCGCGTCCCGCGTTGCTGATGAACTGTACCGCCTCATCTGCAAATACCGTGCTTGAGAAACCGCCCGCTGCTCGGTTTGGACTGAGCTTGCCTTCTGTCAGATCCTGCACCTGAAAATCGGCGTGATTCGCCATCCCGCCCATGTAGATGGACCGGCCATTTGTAAACGACTTGTCGAGAGTCCCTTTGCCGTTGTGCCACTTGCCAACAATGAAGGACCGGTAATCGCCACTGGATGTAAGCAGCGTTGGTAGCGTTGTCGCGTCGCCCCAGTTCGACTGTGGTTTCTTCGCAGGCAGGTTCATCCAGTGTCGACCAGTCATCAGCATTGCTCGGCTGGCAACACAAACCGCACCGCTGAATGAGCCCGCACAATAGTTGCGGCGAAAGCTGAAGCCCTCGGCAGCGAGCCGGTCGAGATTCGGCGTCTGTATGTGTGGATTGCCGTGAGCACCAATCGTGTCCGCCCGCTGATCGTCGGCGAACAGAAAGATGATGTTCGGCCGCTCGGCCGCAATTGCCGCTTCTGAGAAACCGAAGCTGTGTACGAGTATCAGGCAAAGAACTGGAATCAGGTTTTGAATTCTCATGATGGGTTTGCTTCGCTGGAGTCCCGCACAACCTCGTGCAGCTTCTCTCGATATTCCCGAGTCGCTTGCTGAATGGCCTGCCGCAGTTCGTTGAACTTCTTCATCTGGTTGGGCGTAAGGTTGAGGGCTTCGTCCATGGCGGTTCGCAGCTTCACTCCTCCTTTGCCCTCGGCCTGAGCTTTCTTCTTCGCTGTGTCTCTGGCTTGCTTCTGGTCTTCGGTCAGGAGATCATCCAATTGATTCTGTAGTTCTGCACGGCGTTGAACGAATCCTTTTTTCAGCGCTGTGAGCTTTGTCTGCTGTTCTTTGCTCAACTTAACATCGGGCAGACCATTGGGCGTTTTCGACTTCGTTCCCGCACTGCGTGCGGGACGAGCCTTCTTTTGCGTTTTCGCATTCTTCTTTGTTTCGGCTACCTGGATCGCGAGCGGCTTCAGTTCACGGGCAGCGAAGTACTTCTGGTAGGCAGCGAAGAGCTGCTGTTTTCGCTCGGGGTTCGATTGCGACAAGTCCTGCGTTTCTCCCAAGTCGTCGGCCAGGTTGAAGAGCGAAGCCTGATCGACATCGCTTGCTTCAGGTCCGGCGCTGCGTGGTCCTCGATTGAAGGTGAGTTTCCAGTCGCCCTTGCGAAAGCTTCGCGTCGTGACCGCCATCGCCGTTCGCTCGTGTTCGGCGTTGGGCTCCCGCAACACCGGAAGAAAACTGTGACTGTCGATAGCTCCTTCTCGGGCGACATTACTTACGTCCAGCAGTTCGGCGAGCGTGGCAAGCATGTCTGTGTGATTGATCAAAGCACCTGTCTGCGTTCCCGCAGGGATCCGGCCCGGCCAGCGGGCGATGAATGGAACTCGATGACCGCCTTCTTCAGGCCGGGCCTTTCCACCTGCGAGCGGACCGTTCGCCCGGTGGCCGTACTTTTCGATATCAGCCGCGGGCCAGAGAGCGCCGTTGTCGCTGGAGAAAAACACGAGCGTGTCCTTCTCCATGCCACTTTCCTTGAGTGCCGCCAAAACCCGGCCGAGCTCGTGATCGAGCTGGACCATGTAGTCGCCGTAGGGACCGGCTCCGCTCTTGCCCGCGAATTTCTGCTCGGGCAACCACGGTGTATGAGGTTCGAGCATGGCGTAGTAGAGAAACAGCCGTTTCGCATTGTCCTTAGTACTGTGTTCTTTCAGGATGCCGATCACTTCGTCGCAAAGACGTGAGTTGACTTCTTTATGCACAAAGCCCGGAGCCAGATCGCCTGCCGCATAGGTGACGCGACGGTCCCGATCTCTGGCTTTGGTGCGCTCGATTGACTCGGTGGGAAGAACCTCCGGCCCCCGATCGCGAATGTAGTAATACGGGCCGGAACTCATCGCCGAGTTCAGGCCGAGAAAGGAATCGAAACCATGATCGAGCGGGCCGCCGACAAAAGGCTTCGACAGGTCAAGAATCGGCCTGCGGCCTTCCGATGGCGCCAGCTCGAAGCCGAGATGCCATTTGCCGACCATCCGGGTGGCGTACCCCTGCGCCTTCAGCATTTCCGCGATGGTCAACTCCTTTGCTTCCAGAACGGGCCCCAGTCCGTTGATCCCGTTAACGACGCCGCGACGAGCCGGATTGATCCCGGTCAGCAACCCGTAACGCGAAGCGGTACAGGTGGTACTTGGCGAATGCGCATCGGTGAACCGCAGTCCCTCCGTCGCCAGTCGGTCGATATTTGGTGTGGGAATCTTCGACTCGGGATTGTTGACGGTGCAATCGCCGTATCCCATGTCATCGGCATAGATCAACACGATGTTTGGACTCTTGTCAGTCGATTTGACTGAAGTCGTGGCGTGTTCATCAGTTAGACCTGACTGACATGGCAATAACGCACACGTTGTCGACATAATCACCATGGCCACCTGCCATGGTCGATAGTGTTCACGCATCATCGGATTCTCATTTGGTTGGGGAATGCGGGGAGCATCAAAGCCGCTGTGGTCACGTTCCGGATGGAAGTTCATCGTGGCATGTTCATCCGGTAGATGACCGCCGAGTATACCACGCGACCGGTGAGTCTGAGAGCTACACTTGATACGACCTCGCGCGCACCGGGCTGGCTTCAACCCCAGAACGGCATTGCCGTCGATCTCGCGCACAACTGCTGAGGTCTGCCACATCTGCTCAATTTGGCGAACCGCCAAGTCGCGTCGGGTGGTCCAACCGACGCAAGTTACGAGTGATCGAGCGGAGTTGCTTTACGGCGACTTGCATTCCGTTAGCGTCTGCTGTTCGTCCCGCGTCGCGTCCCACGCAAACAGAGCGACAGCTCCCCGCCACGCCAGACGCTAGTGAGCCTCTTCGGCCGTGAGGTAATACCGCTAAACGTCTGCGCGCATCTCGATCGGTGATTTACTGATTCCTCTCCTTATTCGACTTGGAGTGCGTCAGCAAACTCAAGTAGAATCAAGTTCGTCCGAAGCTTAGGGCCAGCATTGGCTTGTCATCGCTGCGCAAGTGGCACACTGACCACATCAATCTGACCCCGAGGGCAGGCGCGACTGCGAAAGCAAAACGAAGTTCGACCATGACAGTGCTTTGATCTGCCTGGAACCTAAAACAATATCTGAATGAACGTAAGCCACTTTTTGCATTGAATGGCGATTGATCAAGAATCAAACCGTTCAAAATCGTCTGATGCTCTTGTCAGTCAGAATCAGGAACAAACAAAGGAACCGAAAGCCCTATGACCATGCCAAGAAAACGAAGGGTAACATGAGTTCTGTTAAGCAACGTTTATTACTGCCTCTGTTGGCAGCAGTTCTAGTTGGTGTTATCACGCCGCCTGCCTATGCGCAACATGTAGACAAAGGTGCGGAAGATTGCGACATGACGATGGTGGATTACCGCTGGCCCTGGTGGCCTGAATCGACATATTTTGCGCTCTGGTATACCGGCGTCAAACCATCGCAGACTGTTAGTTTCTATGGAGGATATACAGGTGGCCCTCCGTCTTTGGAGCCTGACTTCTACCCGAACTTGGACAAAGATGTTCAGGATGCTTACAGACCCGGTTCGGTCTGGTCATTCTGGGGCCATAATAAAGAAGGAGAACCGGTTCGCCCAGTAGCCTGTTCAGAATATAACTATCCGGCTCAGTACATTGGCGAAGGTGCCAGCGGCGCGATAGGCGGTCCGGCTTTTCCTTATATGAAGGCGGGGAATTGGTACACCATGATGATGCGCGTATGGTCACCATTGGGAGTGGAGAATCCGGATTACTCCTATATGGGCCGCTGGACCAAAGATGTGAAAAACGATCGCTGGCATCTGTATGGCGTTGTCAGAATGCCTGTGGCGGGCACGACGCTTAATGGTGGTGGTGGGTTTCTCGAAGATGCGGGTGGTGCAGGTAGATCTCTTCGTGCCTTGCACAGACGACTGGGGTATGGTCGCAAAGATGGAAAATGGCACAAGACAAATACCGTGAAGTTTCAGATCCCGCCTAAAGGAGGCACGGCTCTGGACACGTATTTCTACGTCGGGACCATCGAAAACAATCAGGTTCTTAGTATGGAGCGCACTGCTAACCCCAAGTTGAAACCCACAGGAGCGCAAACTGAATATTTGGAGATGGGCAAGACTCACGAGGTTACCGTTGACCAGCCCGACTTACCGACATTGGATTTGCCTGAAGTGAAAGCCGTAGAGGCGGTATCAAATGGCGAGCAGGTCCTCGTGTCTTGGGAGATGACCGAAACATCATCGCCCCAGTTCGCCTATAAAGTGGAAGTCTTTGATAATGCCGGGTGTAAAGGCGAGCCGGTTGTCATGCGTCAAGCCAGGATGCCTCATATCTCCGACCTGTTGATTGAAGCCAAAGTAGCCGATCCAACGGTTCGTGTTACGCTGATGGATGTGTTTGACCAGGAAGCCGAGCCTGTTGTCGTCAAGGCGGCCAAAGCCGCTGCTGCGCAAAAGGCCTCTACATTCGAAGCTGCGCCTGGACTTGAATACAAAATGTTCTTCAACAATGCGGCTCGGCCCATCAATGTTCGCTATCCAGCCGAGGAGAAAGCACACCATAGCCGCACCGAAAGTCATTACCTGGTGTCATACAATGAATTAACCGACGATAAACTGGTGCAGCAGGGAATTTGCAGCGGGTTTGACACCTCACTTCTTGGCAACCGGAAACACGGTTACGGGTTTATTTATGAAGGAATATTGCGGGTGCCGACGTCCGGCTTATACCTGATCCACATGAAAGCCGCCGATGGTTACCGCGTGGAGGTTGACGGCCGGGAAGCGTTTGATTGGGATGGATTACATGGGCCCGAGGAGAAGGTATTCTCGCTTAACCTGGCCAAAGGCGACCATGAGATTGGTATCAAATACTTCTTCGATAAAGTAAGGCCGTACTTCAGTCTCCAGTGGGAAGGCCCGGGGATTGAATTGCAGGACATTCCTGCTTCAAGCTTGTTTCATAAAGTGAGTGCCGATGATCCTCAGGTAACACTGACTGTGCAAGACGCAGATACGGTTTCGGCTGTTGCCAGGATCACCTCCCAGGGGCATACCCTTAATAAGATCCAGGTGTTTTCCGATGATATGGCAATCGCAGCTTTTGAAGGCGAAGAACTGAAAGGGGCTGATCCGGTTATCAGACTGTCAGATCTTAGTCTTCCGTCGGGCAAACAGAAGATCTGGTCACGTCTGTTTTATGACGGCAATCACACGATCGATACAGAAGGCGGTTTCGTGAACGTCGCACCCACTCCGATTGAAGGCTGGGAGCTTGGTGTTGCTGGTGAAGCCAATGTCCCGCGGAATATTATCCAGACAAATCCCGATTCCTTTAGTTTCGTAGGTGAAGGTGAATATGCTATCTACAAGAATGTCACAGGAGATTTCACCCTTACCTGCCGTGTTGATGATTACCTTGGACAAAACGATGAGGCGGTAAATCGCGTATCATGGGTTGGATTGACTGTGCGAACCGATGCCTCCAGGAACAACTACAAGTGGGGGCCTGAGGTTGGAATTATGCAGACTGCGAAATACGGTTTGAGGACAACACCGGATCATCTTGATCTAGGAGCGGGACGATTGTCTCATCATCCTTTGACTAAAAAGGGACATAAGTGGTTGCGGGTCGTTCGCCGTGGACGGGTGTTTTCGGCATTAACATCGATTGATGGAAAGACATGGGAGTATGGCACCACCCACTACAAGAACATCCGCGACAATGTAGGGGCTGGCATTGTGTTCCGAGCCTTGCCACAGGATGCGCAAACCTACTTTCAGGCAAGCGTCTCGAATATAACCCTAGTAAACGGTGTTCCCGAAGACTTTGCCTACCCGAAGGCCAAAACAGCGACAAATGCTCGCGGTCTTAACTATACCGGTCTTGCGGTGGCACCATCGAACGCGGATATCGTTGTCCTGCGCTCAATGACACAGGGGCTGCTCCGGACCATAGACGCTGGTCAGACATGGGAAACGATCAATGGGCAACTGACCGGTGCGGCAAACTGCGTGCGCAGTGTCGCCGTACATCCTAAGAATTCGGACATTATCTACCGCGCAGCCGGAAAGGGCGGCGGAACCGGCGCTTTTGAAGGCGGGTTATACCGCAGCGTCAATGCCGGTCAATCCTGGGAACAACTGGATTTCCCGGGTGACTTTGACGGAGCAGGGCCGTCGAGTCTGTGCGGTGAGATTATTGCATTTGTGCCCAACACGCCGGACATCATGCTTGTCGGCTGCGAAAGCAAGGGGCTGTATCGAAGCGAAGACGGCGGCAATACCTGGAAGCAGATCATTGCGGACAACCAGAGGTTTACAGCTGTAAAGACCGATAAATGGCATTCCCAGCATAACGGCAACGCCTATATGCATGCGGTAACCTGCCCGGACGATATGATCACCGTTCTGGGCTTAGGTAAACCAGCAATTAAAACCACTCAACACAACGCGCGCGCTTATCTGTCATATGACAATGGCGCGGTATTCAGCATTCAAACCGAGCGTGATGATCTTGGGTATCTAAACTTCAGCTTTGACAACGCAAGCATGCATATATTTGCATACGCTACGACTCATGGTCTTGTCCATACTACCAGCTCGGGGCGGGATAACTACTGGCTCAGGCAATGGCCCGCGCTGAGTAACGACCGACCGATCACAGCAATGGCAGCAGGTAAATGGGGAGTTAACCCCTGGTCGCGATGTTTCAGCCAGGCACTGGAACCTAAGACTGAATCGGAATTGCTTGTAAGTCACATTGCTGCAGAGCGGTGGACTGAACAGAAATATACATCAGGAGACGAAATAGGCGGCATCATCGCCATTGATGCCGATTGCGTTACTCCCAGCACTCCTGTGAAATACTGGTGGGTCCTGAGTACAAACGGCCTGTTCCGTGCTACAGAATATCCCGATAAATTTTCAAAAATTTTGAAAGTTGACCAGCCCTGATAAGGGCAAGTACGCGAAGGCACTGGCGATCAATGCCCTCAATCCGGCCAGGACCGACGGTTCGATAAGGGTCCCTGCAAAGGTCGGCCAAGCGGCGCAAAAATAAGTGAACAACTATGATTAAGGCACTAAAAGCAATACTCGCGCTAGCGTTGATGGTCGCAGGCCCTGTGTTCGCCGGCCCGGAAGTGTCATCCCCCAGTAATCACGTCGTTAGCGGGGGGCAGGGAGTGGAGAAGAGCGTGGACTCCAGCGAAAGGACCAAGTGGTGCGGGCTGCACGAGGGCCGTCCGGTCCAATGGATGCTCAAGCTTTCAGAAGACGGAGGAATGGCGGTGAAGAGCTATTCGATTACCTCCGGGAACGATGTGCCGACTCGTGATCCGAAGGATTGGGTCCTGGAAGGATCACAAGATGGCGAATACTGGACGGAGTTGGATCGCCAAACCGACCAGCCGGTATTTGAGAAGCGGCTTCAATCAAGAACCTTCCAGTTTGAGAACGACGCGGCCTGGCAGTTCTATCGATTCACGTTCGGAAAAACCCACGACGAAACTCACTTTCAATTCTCAGAGATTGCGCTCGATGGAGTGTCCATGGAGGGAGTGAAGTTGGCGGAAACACCAACGCTCGATGAGGTGAAGGCGGCTGGCGCGCTTCGGTCCATCTATCGGAAACCGCATTCACTCGAAGGAGCGGTCGCAGTGCCGAAAGCGAATCTGGAAACGTTTCGAAATGAGATTGTGCCTGTTCTGCGCGAGTCCTGTATTCCGTGCCACGGTCCGGAAAAGCAGAAGGGAGAGTTCCGCATCGATACCCTGAATCCGGATTTGATTCATGGGGGTGATCAGAATTGGTGGCTGGAGGTGATTGATGTGGTGAGCAACGGGGAAATGCCGCCGCAGGATGAAGACGTGCAGATTTCCGGCGAGGGAAAAGCATCGATCGTCGATTGGCTGTCGACCGAAATTCAGGTCGCCTCACAAGTCGCTCGCAGTGAAGAAGGGCATTCATCCTTCCGCCGCATGACGCGGTATGAATTTAGCTACGCGCTCCAGGATTTACTCGGGCTGCCCTATGACCTCGCTGATGGCTTACCCCCGGAAACGACATCCGAGGACGGCTTCCAAAACAGCTCGGAAATGTTGCAAATGTCCATGATGCAGTTTGAGACGTTTCGGGAGTTGGGCCGCAACGCACTGAAAAAAGCCACGGTGTCGGGCGAGCAGCCGAAGGCAGCCTATTGCAGAATCACCATGGATTTAGCAGCTGATCGGATACGGGCTATTCGTGATGCCGACCTGGCGGGGACCCGAAAGAGGAACGAAAACGACCCGGCAAAACGCAAAAAGGAACTCGAACAACAAAGGGAAAGGTTCAAGCCGCGTCCAACAACTCATCCAAGCCTCATGAATCTGGAAACTGGCGAAGGTATTATTTCCATGTCAGATCCTCGTGCGACAACACTAGCCTGGGACTCGGTCGAGAGTCGACCTGAAGTGCCACCCGTTTCCCCTCACATTCTTACCGTTCCGCCGAGAACGAACACCGGGTTCAATCTGAAGTACCGTCTTCCTGATACTGGAACTCTTCGGGTTCGGGTCCGGGCTTCCCGCACTTCATCTGAAACCGACGACGCTCCAAATCTCCGTCTCCATTTTGGCCATCAAGCAAGCAACAACTCTTTTGCATTCGATCAAATCGGCGAAACCGATGTAGCGATTACCGCGCCACTAGGCAATCCGCAGTTCTATGAGTGGGATATCCACCTTGGAGAGGTGATCCGGAACTCCTTTCGCAAGGAAGAAGGTGCCAGAGCGAATCGGTCCGAGTATTTGAAGTTTGAAAACATCCGCCCCAACCCCGGAAGAGACGAGGCCGGGATCATCCACATCGATTACGTCGAACTGATCTCACCGCATTTCGATCAATGGCCGCCGGAGTCTCACACGAAGTTATTCTTCGAACATGAAAACCGAGCCGATGATGAATCCTACACCGCAGAGGTCCTTGCTCGTTTCATGACCCGCGTCTGGAGACGTCCGGCAACCGACGCGGAGATCAAACGGAAGGTGGCTCTCTATTCCAAAATCAGACCCGATTGTGAGAGTTTCGAGGAGGCGGTGATAGAAGTTCTCGCGACAGTGATTGCCTCCCCAAAATTCTTGTATCTTGCTCAGTCCGATTCAAACGAAGAGAAAGAGGGAAACCGTCTCCGTGATTTCGAATTGGCAACGCGGCTGTCGATGTTTCTTTGGAGCAGTATACCGGACCAGGAGCTGATGGATCTGGCTACATCCGGGAAACTCAATGAAACCGGTGTTTTGTTGAGCCAAACCGAACGCATGCTTGTCGATCCACGCGCAAAACGATTTTCCAGGCACTTTGTTCGCCAGTGGCTCGGCCTGCAGCTGCTGGATTACCTACAGGTCGATCGAAAGGTTTTTGGAGGGTTCAATGATGAATTGAAACACGCGATGCAGCGCGAGCCGGTTGCCTTTTTCCGCGAAGTGCTCCGCGAGAATCACAGCGTGATGGATTTCATTCATTCGGACTACACCATGATCAATGAGCGACTGGCCCAGCACTATCGCATCCCCAATATCTACGGCAGTCACTTCCGCAAAGTTGCGATGAACCCAGTGGATCAGCGCGGTGGCTTGCTGACTCAAGCCGGTCTGCTCGCGATGAATTCCGATGGCAAAGATTCGCACCCTCTCAAACGTGGAATCTGGTTGCTGGAAAACATCCTGCACGACCCGCCGCCACCACCACCTCCGGCAGTTCCTGAAATCGATTTAACGGATCCGGAAATCCTCAAGCTAACCTTGAAGGAGCGCATGGAAGATCACCGGAATGATCCTGCCTGCATGTCCTGTCATGCCAGGATTGATCCCTGGGGAATTGCGTTTGAAAACTTCGACACGGTCGGGCGTTGGCGCACGCATATCGGGGGGAAACCGGTGGATGCCAACAGTGTTCTCTTCAACAATCAAGAACTCAACGGGATGGACGGCCTGAAACGTTTCCTGCTAAAGCGACGTCAGGATCAATTCGCTCGGGCGATGGTGCACAAACTCACCTCCTACGCTCTCGGCCGCCCGCTTCGCTTTGCGGATCGGTCCGGCGTGGAGCAGATCACTGCCGAACTTCGTAAGCAGGATGATGGGCTCGCCACCCTAATTACGTTGATCGTGACAAGTGACCTTTTTCAAACGAAGTAGGATGGAATCAGCACCTTACAATGCACTTGCGAATGCTTTTAAATTGAAAGTTGATTGAGAATGAAAACCAACCTGTCCCAACTTGATCGCCGGAGATTTATTCGGAGTGCGAGCGGAATTGCTCTCGCCCTGCCTGCGTTTGAAACCTTCGCCGGCTCTGCCCGCGCAGCCGACGCTGCGGAAGCTAAAAAGCGTCTCGCCTGCTTCTACATACCCGATGGTGTGCCGATGCCGCGCAAAGAAGATCCGGCCTTTCAGGACTGGAGTTGGTTTCCTCACGGTAAAGGCCGGGACTTCAAACTCACCAAATGCCTGGATCCTCTGGAGCCACTCCGCGATGATCTGACGATTTTGGGCGGCCTGTCGCACCCGGCGGTTCGCAATGTCCATGGGCATTCCAACGCCGATCAATTCCTCACTGGAGCGGACACCGGAGCTGCGGGTGATTATCAAAACGGTGTTTCGCTGGACCAGGTGTTTGCTGAGCAAGCTGGTAAACAGACGCGATTTTCCTCGTTGGTGATGTCGACCGATGGCGGGACTGGTTCGCCCCGCGGTGCGCAAACCATGTCTTTTAATCGGGGCGGACGTCCAATTCCTGCCGAGCATCGGCCAAAGCGGATTTTTGATCGACTGTTCACTACCAGCAGCGATGATGCGGCCCGACGTCTCGCTATTAGTAAAAGCGCGCTCGATGAGTTGATGGCAGATGCCGAGGAGCTGAAGCGAGCGCTTTCCAAACACGATCAGGAAACGCTCGATGACTATCTTCAGTCAGTCCGCGACAGCGAAGTCAAAGTCGAAAAAGCCAAGCGCTGGATCGATATCCCATTTCCAAAAGTTGAAGCCGATCATCTGACGCTCGATGTCACACCAGAGGATCCGTTGAACTATTTACGGACCATGTTTGAACTGATTTATCTGGCCTTCAAAACCGATTCAACCCGGGCCGTTACCTATCAAATCGGTCGGGAAAATGGTGTTGGAGCGAGCGATTACCTGGCGCGTGCGGTTGGCTTGAATCTGACCCACATGCTAAGCCATAAAGGTAAGGAGCCCGGTGGCTGGAAGAACTTTGGAACCTATATGCGTTTTCTCAGTGAGGAATACGGGCGCTTCGCCAGCCGGTTGAAATCAACTCCAGAGATCGATGGTAGTGGGACCATGCTGGATAACACCCTGTTGCTTTTTGGCTCGGCCTCCAGCGCTTTTCACACTTCGCGCAACTACCCACTGATCCTGACCGGGGGTAAAAACATGGGCTTCAAGCACGGCCAATACCTGAAGTATGGGCAAGGCAACGAGGACAACCAGGTCGATGCCGGTATCAATTCAGCGATCGGCTGGAGCAGAGAGGTCAGCTACAAAGAAGTACCACTTTCAAATTTATACCTGACGATGCTACAGCGTTTGGGTGTTGAGACGGACAGTTTTGGAGGAAGTAAAGAAACGCTAACTGAAGTTTAGGACCCGTGTGGTCAAAAAACTCGAACGACTCCGAAGTAGTGCGAATTTTGGATGTTGAATCGTCTCAAGATGGCGGATCTCGAACGAATCGTGCTGATGCTCCCGACGCAGTTGCTCAGATTCCGTTGCACGAGAGGTCCACATCGAGAACTTTCAAGTCGATCGCCATAAACCGCTGATCGTCTTTCGTCCATGCATAAATGACCGGACACTCTCTCCCATCAGGCGCTAATATCGTAGATGGTTGCAATCGAACGATTTCGACATCGTATTTTGCGCCCTCACCACCAATTAAACGCTTCAACGCAACAGGATCGACTCTCCCTGGCTTCAAGAAGACCAATAGAAGAGGAATCGACACCGCGATTATCAAAGCGCAGATCAGAGCAAGGCGAGCCGGAGTAAACCGTTTCAGATTCGGACTGTCATCATTTCCCATGAGAGTGCACTCCTGCTAGATAACTGCAAAACGCTGAGTCCGACTACATGAAATCGGGGCGGCGAGGACGATGACGTTAAGTGTCGAACCAACCGTTGCCGCAACCAGAGGCAGTATTGTCAAGGACGTCGGGCGCGGAAGCTGGGTTAATGATCGCTTCTGAAATGGGGATCCGCTTGTCCATAGAAGTACAACGGTGCGCAGCTGGCCGTTAAACCCTCAGGATTCCCTGCCGCCTCGTGCTAGCGGTTGCATCGCCCGCTTGCTTCAAGGAATCGTTGTTCGTCGCTGCGGTGTAATCCGCCGAGGGCTGTCTTCGATTGAGCTGGATCGAGCTTCACCGCATGTTTGGTGCAAATTGCACTAACTGGAGCTGAAACAGGGTCAGATCGGGGCGATTTCAAACTTTTTTCAAATCGTCAGCAGAGCCACTAAACCCTTAAAAACATGGTATTTTACGCGTCTCTCACAACCTGTTTCCGAGCAGGAGCTTACAACGGAACAAGAGGCTGTCGACGGACTCGGGAGTTCCGCGTAGCCGCCGCCGTCTTCTTTGATGAGGTTTGCGACCAGAAACGACAAAACCCTCGGCCACAAATGACTTGTCACAGACGGTAATGGTTCGGAGAGTGACCAGACTTGGTCAAGTTCCCCGAATAGGACTCGAACCAAAGGCGAAGCCGAGTTTCGGATCGTGCCAAGCCCGAGATTCGCTTCGGTGACGCGTATCGATGGCAACTTCCGCTTCGCCAAATGGACAATCATGGGAGCTGGTTTCTTTTCTACGGAAAGAAACCACCCACCAGTTAACGCCCGGCGTCGAGAGATCGGCTGCCGGGCGTTTCGCGTTCTTGGCCAGTTCTGGCAAGGGTTTGCGAACATCCCGCTCGCGGCATCGCGCTCTCTGTTTCGAGAGAGAACTTCCGGGATCCGAAAGGGACCTTCAAGGTACCTCCCGCACCCCGAAATCTCGCGCTAAAACTCTCGGAGTCTCTGATTAACAGACCCCTCAAAGTTAACAGGCCGGTCCCTTTCGGTGCGCGAAAGGGACCCCCGATTCGTGGCGGGAACACGGAGTCGGCTGAATTGCGTTCGCGACAGCGGTCGTTCACACCGATGCGGCTGCGCAACTTTGATTCGACGCCGAAGCTTGTCCTCTTTCAGTTCAACTCGCGGCGAATTGCAGTCGGTCAAGGTGGCCCACGCTTCTTGCTGATCGCTCCAACCGGCAGTCATCGGTCCGGATAGCGATCTCGCAACAGCGTTCTTTCCATGTCCACTACAAGCGTAGTTGACTCAAGCCCACTACATGTGTAGTATATCGTCCATGAACGAGCCAAATATCTCCGAATCCGAGTGGGCAGTTATGGAGGTGCTCTGGGAAGCCTCGCCACAGACAGCGTCCGAGGTCACTAGAGCTCTGCGTCCATCCACCAACTGGGCCGAAAACACCGTGCGCACGCTCCTCACCCGACTGGTGAAAAAGCGGGCATTGAAGATCGGCAATAATAAGTCCGGCACGCAGACGTTTCGGCCGTCTATCTCGCGCGAGAAATGCGTCAAAGCTGAGAGCGATTCATTCGCCCAACGCATCTTCGGGGGAGCGGCGAAGCCTCTCATCATGCATTTTGCTCAAAACAGCCGCCTCACAGCGGAAGAAGTTGCGGAGCTAAAGCGAACCCTCGACGAATCACTCAAATCCTAAGCGTGAGCAAGCATGTCAATTATTCCAATATTGAGTTGGATTCTCGCTGCCTCAGTGCGAGCGTCGCTTCTGGTGCTGGTAATCCTGCTTTTGCAGCGACTGCTGCGGTCTCGGCTATCTGCGAAGTGGAAGTATGCACTTTGGACACCAGTCCTTGCGGCAATCCTGATCCCGGCCCAACCGCTGTTGCCGAATTGGGAATGGCCGATCGCCAATGAGAGCCATACAACTTCGCGAGTGGATACGGCGCCGATGGCACCTGAGATCGATTTGGGATCCGAGCAACAGTCGATGCCGCCAGATACTAACCTTGCCGCCGTTCAGCCCGTTGACGAGGTCGTGGCGTCGGAGTTGGATATCGCAAGCTTGACGCCGGCAAATCCTGCAGCAAGAGCACCTGCCGGCGGAGATGCGGAGATTGCATTCCGCGACGTCGGAGAAACTGAACTGTCAAGGAGCGTGGCTTCGAGTCAGCAAACGAGGGACTGGTGGACCATACTCGCCGCCGGCTGGCTGCTTGGTGCTGTTTGTTTAGGCGTTGTCGTATGGGTTTCATATGCCTCAACGCTGCGCCGAGTTCGGCGTCGGGCGATTTCAGTTGATCAAGTTGATCTTGCCCGTGTTCGCTCCCTGGCAAAGGAGATTGGACTGCGCGGGCCGCCGCAAGTTTGGCTCTCGCCGGAGGTGAAAGCTCCAGCTGTGTGCGGCGTGCTTCGTCCGATGCTGCTGCTCAATGAGAGCTTCTTTCAAATGCTGTCGCGGGAAGAGTCCGACTTTGTGTTGAGGCATGAACTCATGCACATTCGGCGTGGAGATTTATTGCTGAACACCCTGCTGTTTGGATTGCTCTCCCTGCACTGGTTCAATCCGCTGCTCTGGTATGCATTCTTTCGCGCCGGAGCAGACCGCGAAGCCGCATGCGATGAAGACGTACTGCACGCCGAGTCGCCTGCTCGACGTGTTGCCTATGGAAAGACGCTCTTGCGGATGGAAACCGAACTGCCACAGTCAGGCTTGTGTCTTGGTTTTGTTGGAATGGTGCAAAAAGGGAAACGCATCCGCGAACGAATTCAATTCATTTCGAACCCCAAACGGATGCGGTTGTCAGTGAAATCTCTCGCCCTGCTCTGCATGTGCGTTACCGCGATTCTGGGCATTGCAAAATCAGCAGAGCCCCAGTCGAAACCGCAAACACAGCCAGCCACTTTGGCGAAAGAGGAACCAGAGACGGAAGAAGCGAAGGGTGAGAAGCAACAGCGGGAGATCTCGCTGAAATTCCAGAAGGTGGCCAGTCTGGAGTCTCCGGGCGAGGACCTGTCGTTAGCTCGCGTTTCCGTGAGCCTGGACCAGAATGCCGTACTGGCCCGCGTGCAAACCGGAGACCAGGACACTCGCCTCAGCAGAGTTCGCACAAGACGCTACGATGTGGTCTTACAGGACCTAAATGCCAAGTCACCCAGACGCACGTCATTGGGTGATCACTACTTCGGTTTCGTTCCCAAGAGTAATCTGGCCTTCGAGGTGAGTTGGGGGACAGGAGTCAGGTTCTGGAACACTCGCACGCATACGCCGTCAGGCGATTACATGCCGCATGCGCTTCGCGAGGACACCACCATCCTGCCTGCAGTGAGTCCGGACGGGAAAGTGATGGTGACCCGCAGCCAGTTGGATCACCTGCAGTTCTGGAACATTGAAACACGTCAGCCAATCACGGAGGAGATCAAACAGCCAGGCATGGTCTCCAGCATGCGCTTCTCGGCCGACGGAAAGTGGTTTTTCTCCCGAGCCCGCGGTGGGCTTTCGATCCGGGATCCGCGGACAGGAGATCTGGTGGTCGCTGACATCAGACACGATGCCTCCGGTTACGCATACCTGTCGGCTTCCAAACAGCTGTTGACAGTCCAGAATGATCACGACGACGAAAGCGGGTGGCACAGCGAGCTTGTGATCCGGGGTGGAAAAGCGTTTGCAGAACGACGTCGCATTGAAATGGACGGGCAGGCACAAAAGGCCGCGTGGATTGACAAGTCGCATATTCTCGTCGTTGGAAGAAACCCTGACCTGAGGTCGAATGAGAGAGAAACGCTTTACGTTGTGACTCTAAGCGACAACAAAACTGATGTCCGCACATTGCTCCATTACAACTGGATCCGCGAAGCCGTCGTGGCGCCTGACCGTACTCATTTTGTTGTCAGAACTCGGGAAGAGACGAGCTGTTGGAAGGTCGGCGATCGGGAACCGGTTTGGACGCAGACAGGTGACCACCTTGTGTCGTTCGGGGATCGCGACTGGGTGCTTTTCCATAACGGACCGGCAGTTGCTTACTCACTCGCCGACGGAAGCGAACTCTGGCGCGGTGAAGATGTCCGCCTTTGCAAAGTGTTTGGATCGAAGATTTGGGTGTGCAACGACAAAGAGATGGAGATTTGGCAAGTCGAGCCAGACGCACAGCCTGAGAAACCAGCTGCGAATCCAGTGCCGCCACAACACAATTCGCGGACGCTAACGAACAGGAGTCACGCTGCCTATCGGTTACTAAAGGACGAGGATGGAGAGGTTCGTACCGCCGAGTTCTTTAACAAAGCACGTATAAGGCGGTTAATCGACGGCGGCAAAGCTGGGAAAGAGGAATTCTCATCAGCTCAGCAATTGCATCAGCTTTCGCATCTTAAACGACTTGTTGTTGGGTACGGCTCCGAGTTGACCACCGATGATCTCGAGTCGCTCTCAAGACTGCCTGGCATCGTTGAGATGGAATTTGGAGTCCCAAGTCTCGCCAGCGAGTACGTCACAATCGAAGGTGACTTACTACCACTTGGCCAGCTGAAAACCCTGGAAGTCGTGCGGTTGTGCAAAGATGGGATCCATGACGACGACCTGCGTTTTGTCGCGGAATTGCCTCGACTTCACACGCTGGAGTTTCGCGCCGACAACGGACGTGCGGACCGCCCCATGTGCACCGACAAGTGCGTTGAGTATCTGTGCAAGGCCCAACAACTACGGCGCCTCAGCATCGCTGGTGGGCAATTTACGGACGACTTCGTTGAAACGTTGGTGCGACGACTGCCGCGTTTGGAAACCTTGCTGCTGAACTCGAACGCCTTCACTGACGAATCACTGAGGTCCATTGCCAAGCATGGCCATAACCTGCGCGAACTTTCGATCGCGTCGAAGCAGTTCACAGAGCAAGGGCGAAAGGCGCTCGATGCATTGCCGAAGCTGAGATCCGCCTCAAGTGCAAAGCGGGCCACCGAACGCAAATCGAACGAGGATGAGAAAACGCCGCAGGCGAACGCAACGAATGCGGAGATTATCTCAATCAGCACCGTCGGGCCGCGCGCTGAACTCCAAACAGATACAGACATCGTCCGCTATAAAGGCCACTTTTTCATGGCGTTCGCTAAACCAACCCGCGAACGTCAGAATGCGATTCACATTCTGCAATCCGCCGATGGTCGCGATTGGAAATTAGCCACGACACTTCGTTCCGAGATCGAAGAACGGCGCCCCGACGTCACTCATTCGACTCACTACTCAGGTAGGCCCGTCTGGTTCTCCACAATGCCATCAGGACGACTCTGCGTGACGGGCCGCGCGTCCGAAAAGACGATCGTGTGGTCGACAGACGACGGCGCCGACTGGCGAGAGGAACTCGATATCAAACTAAGCAGGTCGTACAGCCGAATTCACTGGCAAAACGACCGAGCGTATTGCGTTTCGGATGAAAGCTCAAGTTGTGGAGAAAAGTTCGAGTTGTTCCGACTTGAATCTGCCGGCGAAGACTCAGCACCGAAAACAGTCTACGAGCTCTCTCACAACTCACATACCCTAACAGGGCCACGCGAATCGCAGCTTGTGGTTACCAAGGACCGAGCGTTCTGCATGCTCAGCTTCAAGACCTACAACTTCGATAAGGTGCGCCGCTGGTTGATCCCGAGCGGAAAGTACGCCACGGGGAGCATCGGAGTTTCGAAGGCTCCTTATACAGAGTGGACGTGGACGCAAACCAACCTGAAATTCGGTCATCCCAACCTCTTAGTTCTGAAAGACGCGAGTATTGTCTCTTCCGTATTCATCGAAGGTGACGAAGCCCATAGCGCGCTTTGTCAGATTGACCCCTCGACGGGTAAATTGACCGAGCTTCTACGATTTCCGACCGGCGGCATCAGACAACCGGTGGGCATGGCTGAGTATGACGGGCACATCTGGGCCAGCTTTTATGACGGGCCCCGAGAAGGAGAGAAACCAGTCATGTTGAAGGTCGCAAAAATCAAGCTAGTAAGAAAGTAGGGCCACATTGACCGCAGAATCAGCAAACCGTGATTGCGGCTAGGTGGGCTCAACACCCGACCATCATGCAGATCGATCGTCGCGCACATCAACAACAGATTCATACAGGAAAGAAATGCGACCAATGCAACGTCAAGCTACCCAGCGTAACGCAACAGCGCTTCCCACTTTCTTCGCCATCGGTCTCTGTCTTCTCTGCGTAACGGCGCGAGGCGACGACGATTCCAAGCTGCATGACTACACGGATCTCTTCGCAAATCATCAGCGTCTATCAGCCGTCGAGCCCAAGACGGATCCCAAGACCGGCTTCATTGTCGGCGGGATGAATACAACTGAAGCGATCCGAGCTCTCAAGGAGATCAATGGAATCAAGATCGCCGATCTCGAGAGTTCAATGAGGCCGGGGAAACTCTCGAAGGCAGGATTTCTTGGCGACAAGGAACGGTTGTTGGAAATCATGGCTGCGGACAACGACTGGGTCGTGAAAGCAGGATTGACGCACCAGGAAATTGCCCGTCATTTGCGCGTGCTTTCCGCCGTTTCGCGGGCAGAATCCGAACCGTTCGTTTACCGTGGGACTCGATTCCGAGCGAAGCTCATTCAATTCGATGGCTTTCAGGAATCTCCTTTTAACGACGGCACCAAGGCCAGTGATGACGTTGGACTAGAAAACTTAGACAACGGGGAGTGGATTCGGTATTCGCTGCTTGTACCCATGATGATCGAGCGGTACGGATTCTACGAAGGCAAGGGAACCAGTTATCGCGTCGATCCGAAGCAAGTCGTCAAGTTACTATCCTTCTTGGAAGTGGGAGACGAGGCGAAGCCTGCCTCGAAGGCGCCGGCCTCGAAGGAAACACAGTGCGTATCCGCCACTGCCATCATCGATGGGTGCGAACTCGGGGGCAAGATCATGCAGGTTGGGATGGAACCGGTGCATGAAAGGTGGGCTCCTTTGCACGCAGTCATCAAAATCCAGAATTCGTCCGACAAGGAACGAAAGCTGTCCTTCTTTTGCCAGATCATCTCGCAAAACAGCAAGAATCCCAGCGACGCTTTTGTGTTCAGGGGGCGGACCTACGAAATGACCATTGCTCCTCGCGAGACGGTTGTTCGGGAGTTCCCCTTCATCGATCCGATGGCCAGTATGCCACGCGGTTATATGAAGGACACGGTAGCGATCAGGATTGCTCGAAAACCCTTTAAGAGATATGGCGACCACATCGCCATTGAGCCTGGCAAGAAACTTGAAGTCGGCGATGATCCCGTCACGATCGCCGTGAAAGCCGAGCAGGTGTCCCCGTGACCGTGCCCATAGCCAGGCGGACCGAAGAAGCTGCCGGGGGGCGATCCTAGCCCCGCCAGCCCATGCGGCCACTGCCGCTGGTACAGGCATCGAGAAATATGGAAAATAGATAGATCTCAGCTAGGCACACAACGAACAAACGATATGACGGGATTTTTGGGGTGGGAGCAGGCCGTATGAAGAGAACGCACACAAATTCGATGACGCTGGTGCCTGGGCAAGTCGGAACCAGATCGCAGAGAACACAAATGGGCATCGCATCCCTTCGTGTGGGCGTGATTTTTTGGGGTTTGATGATCGTCGGCCATGCTTCTTTCGCTATCGGTCAGGAGCAGCCGCAGAGTCCGACCGACCTCGTCCGAGAGCTGAGCGACCAATTGCGAACTTGCTCGCGCGACGAGCGTGACGACTTGCTCGTAAAGAGTGACTATCCGAGCCTAGGGCCCGACGGCAAACCGTTGATTCCCATCCTGTTGGGCATGCTCGAAGACAAGACCCCGCCGGCCAAGCAATACAGCTTCGGCTTTTCTCGGCCCAGTCGCGAACTTACCGCGCAGGAGATCCGTGACCAGGAAGCGGAGACTATCCTGACGGTGATCGCATCATTTGGTCGTGAGGGAGTCGAGCCACTCGGGCGGACGCTCAAGAGCGATGACGCGGCGACTCGGGCCTACGCTGCAAATGGCCTGGGAAAGATCGGCGCCGCTGCTGAAGACGCCATGCCGCACCTCATGCATGCACTGAAGGACGACGATGCCCGAGTGAGACGCAACGCGGTCTGGGCATTGCAACAGATCGGTCGACAGACGCAACGATCAATTCCCGCAATTACTGATACCTTGGACGACGACGATCCTGAGGTGGTCGCACAAGCATGCGAGTCACTTCGCCAATTTGGATCGGCCGCACAAGCTGCCCTGCCCCAACTTGTCGCCACGGCAAATCGCTACGAACGTCTGTATCGTGCCGGCAAGCTCCCCAAAGGCGACCAACGTTACATGGCCAGCCAGCTGTCAGCCGCCTTGCTCGAAACGGAGCCGGCACTGGCAGTTCCTCGCTTGATACGCGTGCTACGGAGTCAAGAGTCCTATCGAACCTATCCGTCCGATCGGCCGGTCTCGGCTGAGTCACCAAGAAATCGCGAGGCGCGAGGATTGGCTGCTGAGCGACTTGCCAGTTTCGGGCAAGATAGCGCGACGGCCGTGCCTTTGCTCGTCGAATTGGCCCGCGGGTCTGAATCGGCAGGCGGGTTTGGCCGTCCGTCGGGCCATGCTTTCAACGTTTTGGTGGCAATTGGAAAACCGGCACGCGAACTAACTCGGCTGCGAGTTTTGCCGTTGATCGAGAATGATCTCGACTCGGAACGCGTCTGGAAACGACTTCACGCGGCCGACAAAATCCTGCGTGTCTTCCCCAAGCATCAACGCGCCCTCGACGTGGTTGTCGCCGCCCTGGAACACGAAGGCCCTCTCCCAGCTAGCGGACTCGGTGGAGCAATCGACCTAAGGGCGGACGCGGCCGCGATTGCCGCCAGAGTCGGCCAACATGACCGGCGGATGATGCCCGCTCTCCGCAAGCTCCTCAAGGGACCGCCCACGCCGATCAAACTTCAAGCGGCGCGCGCGATCGGGATTCTGGACCCCGCGGACACCCGGTGGCGGGCCGCGATGGTTGAGTGCTTGAAAGTTTTTTACGACCGACGACTCGTGAGCGACTCCTCCAGTTGGGACAACGTCGGTGACGTGACTTATTCGACCGTGGTCGAAGCTTACAAGTTGCTGGGGAATGACGCACAGCCTTTCTACGCGCATTACGTTGGCGTATTGGGGCGGTTTACCGGAGGCGACTTGATGAGGGCGCCCACCCGTGACCCCAGGAACATGCAGCGCGTCGTCGAGCTTGGAACGGCGATCGTGCCGACGCTGATCGAGGCGGTGGAAGAGAATCTCCCTGCAGACCGCTGGTACGATTACAACTACCTGGCGTCGGAAGCACTCGGATTGATCGGTAAAGACGCCGCGCCAGCCGTCCCGGCACTCTGCAAGGTGTTGAAAGAGTCAAAGGACCCAGGAATTCGTCAGCATGCCGCGATCGAGTTAGGCCGCATCGGCGCAAACTCGGAACTGACCGTTCCTGCACTTACGTCTGCTCTCGACGATGGTTGGGCAAAGGTTCGCGCGGCCGCCGCCAAGGCCCTGCTGTCATTCGGAGCGGAGGCGAAGCCCGCTCTGAAAAAGCTGCGTGAACTCGAAGGCAGCGAATTTGCCAGCGTCCGCCAACCTGTCAAAGCAACGATTGCCGCTATAGGCGATCAGTGAAATCCTCTTGGGGCATGGCATGCCGATCTGGTCTGAATTCAAGGCAAGACTCAAGATTCCCTTCGACAGATCGACGGGGAGTTGGTCGTCATCCATTCGCTCCGTTGATGTCCAGAATGGCAACGCAAACCAGGGGCAAGCTTCGTGTTGCCCTTTGAAGTGAACTCGATTGACCGCCATTGCCAGCAGATAAAGCTATTCGCCAGGAGCCAGCCCATGCCCAGCCCGCCGTCGAAATTGGTGGTTGTGTTATTACTGTTCACCGTGATTTCATGGCGGGAACCATTGCCTGCTGCCGAAAAGCGTGAAGACGCGGCGCAGAGCCCGCGAGCAGTCGTCGCTCGGTGGCTTGAGTTACACCGCACGGGCAAGCGTGACCAAGCGTCAGCCCTCACGACTGGGTCCCCCAACCATCGAGCCGACGTCCTGCTATCGTCCAAACGTGACACCGGTGTGCGCGTTGCGCGATCTCTGGGCAACGAGCGGGCGGCGGCGGTAGTCACCAACTCACGGGGCGATGCCCGCGACGCTCAGGAAGTGTTGTTATTCTGGCTCGTGCGGCGGGACGGCGCATGGCGGATCAACAAATCAGATTCCTTCAAGCGAGCGGTGGTCGACGAGCGGCTGCGGGGTTTTCTGGAGGCGGGAGACGTGCGGTGGCACGTTCAACGTGACCAGTTATTGGGCAGCTGGGAAGCCCAGGCCTGCCTGCCGCCTGGGAGTGATGGTATCACGGCCTGCGCCAGCCAGCTTCAACTCGATAAGCACAATCGATATCGTCTGAAGTTCTGGGGACCAGGTGGAGCGGTTCCCGCGTACGACGCGCAAGGGAAGTGGCGAATTGCCAGCGACAAGATCCTGCTGTCGCGTCAAGATCGCAACTACGAGTGCGTCGTCACGTGGCTGGGTGACGATCAGCTGGCAATCGAGTCCGCAGATGGGAGAATCCGAGCCGTGTATGAACGCACAATTGCGGCTCACGAATAGAGACCCAAAGTGGATACAAAGCAGTCTTTCAAGGATGAGACCTCTACGTCACCTCTTGCTCGCTGACCTCTGCAGCTAAGGCGACTGGCGAACTCGCTGAAGATGCATCAACTTCGGCAGATTGGGCTCCGCTGTAAGTCGCGTCGGTGAGACCGACCTCTGAACTGCGCGAGAACTCCGCCGGAAGCCGATTATTCTCATCCGTCATTCTCGCCAATTGCCGGGTAGGTTAACAGATAGGACCTGTTAACCATCTTGTCCGCCAGGCAACGCGCCCGTCGCAAGCGAAGGTTGTTGTGGGCAACTCCAACAGGAGACGTCCCATGCGACCATTCGACGACCCATCTACTTTAACGCCTGACCAGCGTCGCGCCGCTGTGGCCAACATCCTGGCCGCCGGCTTTCTTAGGCTTCATGCGCGAGACGCGTTGTCCGACGAATCGGCCGATCCTCCCGCACCAAAAAAGCTCTCGAAACCTGGCTCTTCATGCCTTGAGGTTCCCGACGAAACCGTGCTCAGTGTCCACAACGGTTAACGGTTCCCGAGATCCTCAAGACAAGGAGAGATTGATGTCCCTGAACATTGGAAAAGAGGTCGCCGCGCTGCAGCGGATGACCGTCCGCGAACTGCGGACACGCTACGCCGAGGTATTCGGCGAAGAGACGCGGGCCGGCAACAAGCCGTGGCTCATCAAGCGAATCGCTTGGCGACTGCAATCGCTGGAAGAAGGCGACCTTTCGGACCGCGCCCGCCAGCGGGCTGCCGAGCTAGCCAACGACGCCGACGTCCGGCTATCGCCGCCCAAGGCCAAACCGGCATCGCCGTCCCCCACGTCGCGGACCAAGACGGCAGCATTGGCCGTGAAAGGCGACGACCGGTTGCCGCCTCCGGGCACCATCATCACCCGTGAGTACAAGGGCCAAACGTTGCAGGTGTAAACGGCGGCGGGAAAGTGTGGCGCTTGGCGGGCGAAAAGTGCAGCGC